>JANMKB010000372.1:0-3066 GCA_031371805.1 Blastocatellia bacterium
TTTGCGGCGCTGCGTTTTCCTGGCTCCGAAATTTGTTGGCGAGTTCTTTGATTTGTGCATTCATCTCCGGCTGATTTCCGACGATCACGGCTTTGAGCAAAAGCTGATACGCCGAGGGCGAATTGTTCCGCTGTGACTCAATGATGGCTAAGGTCAGCAGGTGTTCGCCTTCAGTTTTGGCATCACCTTTTTTGTGCGCCAACCCAATTAACTGTTCACAGGCAAAAGCGGCGGCGGCGTAATTTCCCATCATCAAATGCAACCGACGTGCTTCCAGTAGCGAGGAAGTTTCGGCCTGCGTGTTGCGGCTGAAGCGATTGATTTTTACTGCCTGCTCGTCAAACTCAGCGGCCTTGTGCAAATCTCCTGTTTGTTCAGAGAACCGCGCCAGATTATTCAGCGCCATTGATTCGCCACCAAAATCTTTCGCGGCACGCCATAAATCCAGCGACCTGGTAGTCATCTGAATCGCAATCTCAAACTCTCCGGCTTGTGCGGCAAGCAACGCCAGCGCGACATGTGCCGCCGCCGCTTCACGCGGCAATTTGGCGTTTCCGGCGAGAAACAAGCCATTTTGATAGGATTCAAAGGCTTCTTTGGGTTCACCCGATTCAAGCTGAATTCGCCCCAAAGTCAGGTAAGCACGCGCCGCCTGCGCCGTGGCAATATTTTGCAACGCAGTGGAGGGGTACATCCGTGATCGCAACAGAAGTCGCGCTCGACTGGCGGCAGATTTCGCTTGCGCAGATGCTCCGGCTTTGGCTGCCAGTTGCGAAATTTTATGCCAGGCCAGCGCTTCAGATTCAATTTCATTATTCTGATGAAAGGCTGTCGCGGCTGATTGATAAAGCAGAATCGCCTGCTGAACAGAATTAGTTTCCCCTTTTTTCAGCGCGGCTTCCGCTTTTAACGCTAACTGTAATCCGTTTTCCCTAATCGAAGTTTGCGCAAATGAGTTGCAGTGCCCCAGCAAAATTAACAAAAATGAAAAACCCACCCAGCAGGATTGATTGTTCCTGAACTGGGTGGGATTTTTCATAAACATAATAAATATTTTTAGTGGAAAACTAATCCGGTGGAGATGCGCAGGTGATTAATGTTCCTTTTTGCTAACGGGAGTGCCACCGGGTCCCGGTAACGAGTCAGTAAATAATCGGCCTGAAACATGCGCCAGGATACAACATCGCTCAGTTTGATGTCTACTCCGCCGCCTAAGGCCATGGCAAACCCTGTATCTGTATATCTGGTTTTATTGCCTGCAATTTTTACCGTAGTCCGGTCGTGACCGACGCCAAATAATGCATGCAGAAAAGGGTTGACCCGCTCAGTGGAGCGAAAATTTACCTGGGGGCCAAACATAAAGGTGTGCAAAGAGCTATTAAATTCTATCGTGCTGACCTTACTCGAATCGTAATGCCCGGCAAAATCGCCCTTGAGCGCAAAATGTTTACTGACATTAACGGCGACTGAAGTATTCCAACCGTGTGCATCCTGGTCATAACCGCTACCGGTTCGCAAATAGGAATACCCGCCAAAAACTTCAACGGGCGAGACATCGTCCTGGGCCAGGACAAAAAATGGACAAGCCCCGATAATGATGAATAGGAAAATTAATTTACGCATTGTGAATCCTTTCTTGTGAGAATTGTTGTGAGAATTTTTTATCAGGGAGAAGCGTCTCCAATTTAAGCTGTTTTGTGTCATTAACGCGGCGCAGTGTAACATATATTGCAGAATTGTTGCCATCTTTATGTTTCCCGCTCTTTGGTCTGGCTGCCAGGTGATTTAGAATCAGATTTCGTCGCAGAATCCAGATTGCAGCTTTTCTTCCACTCGCTGCAACTGTCATCAAAAAATCACAAAGTTAGAGCAACTACATTTATGAATTCAACCACTGACAGAAGTGACCAGATGTCGGATCGCACAGGAATCGGCGGACATCCACGCGGCTTGACGACATTATTTTTCACCGAAATGTGGGAGCGATTTAGCTATTACGGGATGCGGACATTGCTGATGTTATATATGACTTCTGCGGTTGCAGCCGGAGGTCTGGGCTTCGATATAAAAACCGCAGCAGGCATCTATGGCGCATATACTGGCTCCGTGTGGTTAATGTCCATCCCTGGCGGCTGGATCGCCGATAATGTCCTGGGCACGCGGCGGTCGGTTTTGGTTGGCGGCATCATTATTGCCCTGGGGCATTACGCATTAATTGTACCCACAACATTTACTTTTTTCATGGGGCTAATTCTCATCGTCCTCGGCACGGGGTTGCTCAAACCGAATGTCAGCACAATCGTTGGCGATCTTTATAGCCCCGAAGACCAGAGGCGCGATGCCGGATTCTCGATCTTTTATGTTGGAATAAATATCGGCGCGTTTCTCGCCCCGCTGGTGTGCAGCTACTTAGGCGAAAAGATTAACTGGCATCTTGGTTTCGGTGCAGCCGGCATTGGTATGACCTTCGGGGTGATTCAGTACGTGCTGGGCAGTGACCGTTTGAAGCATGTTGGGAATCCACCGCAACAGACATCCGCTGAGACACGGCGCAAAGGAATTTTGGGAATTTTGTTTTTCGCGGTCATTAGCGTAGCCGTGCTCTTACTTTACTTTGGCCCCGCGCCAATCGTAAAAAATCAGATGTGGATTATGACTGGCGCCTTAGTGATTTTCATCATCTGGCTTTTTCTTGCCTTTCTAAAACCCGAAGAGAAAAAACCTGTCGGAGTGATCGTCATCCTGTTCTTTTTCTCCATCATTTTCTGGATGTGCTATGAACAAGCTGGATCAAGTTTCACTCTCTTTGCCCGCGACTTCACAGATCGCCATGTTTTCGGGTATGAATTCCCGGTTGGCTGGTATCAGGCAAGCCCGGCTATTTTTGTTGTGTTGCTGGCTCCAGTGTTTGCGTGGCTCTGGCTGAAATGGGGCGAACGGCAACCGTCAAGTCCGGTAAAATTCTCCATCGGGCTTGTGTTTGTAGGCTTAGGCGCGGCGTTGCTGGTGGCAGCTTCCTTTTTACTTAGCAGCAACAGCAAAGTTGGGCCGTGGTGGCTGGTGGGC
>JANMKB010000374.1:0-4124 GCA_031371805.1 Blastocatellia bacterium
ACGCCTCGCCCGCATTCGTAAAGCCGAAGAAGAAGCCGCGATGGATGTGCTGGGCGTGCCGAAGGCGAATATTTACTGGCTGGGTTATGACGATGGCGAACTGGAATACGCTGAGCCGAAAGCGTTATGTGGGCAGGCGACCAAACTGATTCGCCAGCATCGTCCCGATGTCGTTTTCAGCATTGATCCCGGCGAATGGTATGATCGTTGGCACAAGACCGATCACCGCATGGCGGCGTTCAATACCGCCGACGCCTTGCGCGCTGCCGAGTTTCATCTTTACTACCCCGAACACCTGCTGGTGGATGGCTTGAAGCCTTTCAAAGTCCCACTGATGATGTTTTATTACACTGCCACTGAGGCGAATTACCGGGTAGACATCAGCAGAGTCATTGACCAGAAAATCAAAGCCGTCAGCAAACACGTTAGTCAGTTCGAGCCTTCGATTAACAAATACCGCGCCGATTGGGACGCGGCGGATTTAGCAAAACTGATCGCATACATGAAAGGCCGCGCCACCAGGAAAGATGGCAATTATGTTGAAGCGTTCCGCCGCGCGACCGGTTTCAATTCGCAATAGCTTATTTGAGGCAACAGATCAAAGAAGAATGATAGTCACTACCAAAACCTGTCGGGATGGTGAAAGTTCCAGGCTCATTTTAAATGGTAAAACGCAAGCTGGAAATCAACGGTATAAATGCAAAGACTGTGGCCGCACCAAAGTCTTGCAGCGCAACGAAAAGTACAGTGCCGCGCGCCAGGCACTCGTCGCGCAGACGTATCAGGAGCGTAACATCTCGCGCTCCATCGCACGGATTTTTCAAATCAGTCATCGCACGGTACTCAACTGGCTCAAAACAAGCCCCATCGCTGCCTGTTCTCAAAACAACGATGGCTCCGGCACAACCCGCTGCGTCAGAGACGCTGGAAGCCGATGAACTTTTCACCTTCGTGCAGTGTCAAGCGCAGCAGCAACGGGTTTGGATCGTCCAATGTCGGCGGACGCGGCAGGTACTCTCCTTCTTTGTCGGCGACGGTGCGCTGGCATCGTGCCGTCGCTTGTGGCGCAAACTGCCCTACGAATATTTGCGTTGTCGCAGTTTCAGCGATGGCTGGCGAGCTTCTCCCTGTCTCCCTTCGGCAACGCATCAATTAGGCGGCAAGGAAACTGGCGAAACCGCTCACCTTGAGCGACGCAACAACACCTTGCGCCAGCGCGTTAGTCGGCTGGTACGCAAAACGCTCTCTTTTGCAAAGAAAAAATCGATGCTCAACCTGCCTCTCAAACTCTTTTTCTATTACTACAATCTCGACAGGTTATCTACATGACTTTTCCACTACCAAAATTTTTCTGGTAACCTTATTTCTGTGCTGCGATTGTCATCACGCTGGCCGAATTGAGATTGCAAGGCTAAAGATAATTTTATGAAGTTTTTTGTAACCGGTTTAATTCACTTTATTTTAATTGCTGCGGTCGCCGTTTTATTCAATATCAGTGTTACGGCGCAAGAATTGCCAACGGCGGACAACCAGGCGTCCAGCGATTTAAACCGCTCAGTCGTGGTCTTGCCGACCAATCAAAATCAATCCAACGGCTACGTTCGTCCGACAGCGAAAAAGCGCGTTTCCCGTTTTACAAATGACGCATTTGGATTAAATGCCGTCATTGGCGCGGGAATCGGGGCGACGTTTGGAACAATCAGGAACGCTCCGCCGGAATGGAAAAAAACAGGCGGCGGTTTTGGCAGACGTTTCGCATCGGACTATGCAGAAACCGCTTTTCAGAAATCAATTACTTTCGGCTTGAACGAGGCTTTCAAACTCGACGACCATCTTTATAAAAGCGGCAAAAGAGGTTTCAAGGCGCGGTTCAAAGACGCTTTCTTGGCGGGTTTGATGGCACGAACGGCAAACGGAAAAAGAGTTTTTAATTTTAACCGTGTCATCGGAACTTACGCGGGCAGTTTTATCGCGACGGAAGCCTGGTATCCAAATCGTTTCAGCTACAAAGACGGTTTTCGGCGCGGCTCACAAGGCTTAGCATTTCGTTTTGGTTTTAGTTTCATCAACGAATTTTTAATGCCAAAACGGTAACATTTTTTGGAAACAAAAAATCGGAAATTGAACGACGCAATACAACAAATCATTGGACGTGAGAGCGAAACAGCGACTTTCTTATCGCGTTGTCCGTTAAACTTAGGCGGGCTTGGTGACGGTTTCGTCCCACGTCAATTCAATCGTTCAGCGCTCTTAGGAACAATCATCAACCGAACCGAAAACAATTTGGAGAAAAATTATGCCTGCTCAAAACAACTGCCCGGACGACATTTTCATTTTACAGAACAAATTCTGTCTCAGTGAGATTTCCAAGAACCTAAAAGGAAAATTAGCGCTGCGAGACAAAAGAATTCAGAAATGTGAGACCCCGAAGTGTGAAACGCTGATTACTGTCCACGAGTTAATTGTCAAGCTGACGGCGCAACGCCCTTGTGACTCTGCACTTGCCAAACCCCTGAGTGGAACGCTTACCGTCACCCGCCTCGCTACAGGCTTCAACAAGAATGGCAAGGGGCGCGGTCTTCACGCCGGTAGTTTTGTTTGGACGGGCAGTGCCGGAATCCGGATTGAGGGAAAAATATCTGGCATCACCAATGCGGGAACTCATCGTGGCCCCGTTTTCAAGGAGTGCCAAGTCTGCCATGAGACAGGAGTAATGGACGGTCAGCTTTGTGGCAAAATCGTGCAAGCGGAGGATGCAAAGCTGCTCAATTGCCAGGTGACTGCCGCTTATTTAATCAAATTCGATCCGTCGGAATCTGGTGGAGAGGGCGTAGCCCTCGGAACGCTGGAAGGATTCCTCATCTGCCGTTGCACCGGTTGATTGAAAAGTAAAGTCAGAGAATATCAAAGGAAGGAGTGCGTCATGGCGCAAACCAAATCGTTTACCTGCGTAATTGAAGATTTTCATTTGCACGATAGATTTAGTGCGCAAGTCGAAGTGGTGAAAAAGATGCCGATACGTACTTCGCTTCAATCAGGAAAAATCGATCTGGCGGATGTGTATATCACACCAATTTCCGATCAGATAACCAGCGCCCATCATCATTTTGTTTTGTATGACTGCACAGGGCACGGATTGTACATTGTTCGTGATCGCTAGCGCCGCGAAGTACCTCGGCATCCGTGTACGATTTGGGACTTGGATCAATCATTTGCCATTCAAGTATTGGAAGCGTTCAAAGACTTTGCCTGAGCAGTCCACTCGAAAAAAATACATTCGTAAGAGTTAAAAGCGATTGCCTGCTACGGACAATTTCTCGCTTTCCGAAAGCCGGCATTACCTTCGATAACCTCCCCAGCGGAGGCTTCAAAAGCTATTGTGACCTCATTGTTGAGCTACGCGAGAAAACGGTACGGGCGTTGGGTGGGAACGTCCAAAACAGTGTGACGCTCAGCAACTATTCCTTAACCTCCGATGGTTTCGTGAAGGAAGAAGGGCGGCTTTTCGCCCTGCTGCGGAATAATCGTTGAACTGGATCAAGGGATAGTCTGCCCGTTAATTTTGTCAGCGCCTGTGTTTAGACCCTGAGTGTCTTCAGATAGGCAACTCCGTCTTTGGTCATGTCCATATTTTGCTCAATGAAGTAGTTTTTGATGCCGCCTCGCTTAGCTGCGCGGAAGACCTTCTGCCAATCTATGCTGCCCTTGCCGACCGCGACCAGCGTCTTGGTTTCCACGTTCCAATCCTGCAAGTGCATGGAGAAGAAACGTCCCGGATATTTCAAAAAATATTCCGCCGCATCAAAGCCATCGCGAATTGTGGACATCTGGAATTGGAACTTGACCAGCCTGGGATCAAGCAGCGCGAACAAAAGATCGTAGGTGCGCTTGCCATCTACCGTCGAAACCTCAAAGCCTTCGTTGTGCAGCCCCTGTTGAATGCCTGCTTTGGCGGCAATGGCGGCAATGCGGTTGTATTCGTCCGCCGCGCGCTTCACCTCCTCCATCGTCGGTTTGTTGCCCGCCCCCAGTGTCGCCGTAATCATCTGCGTGATGCCGACTTCCCTGGCCCAGGCAATGCTGGCGGCTTGTGATTGGCGCAATTCCTTCATGCTGAAGTGCCC
>JANMKB010000387.1:0-3612 GCA_031371805.1 Blastocatellia bacterium
CAATTCCGTTGCCAGCCGCCTGGAACGTCAGGCTGAAATTTCCGTCCGCGTTCGCCCAGGCAGCGAAAACGCGCTGGTCGCTACACTGCTTGATGAAAGCATGGCGGGTGAAGCCGCAGATGTGATGGGCGTCAATGCCGATAACCTCAAAGCGATGCGCAAAATTATTCTCGAAAGCGAAAAGGTTGTCGTAGTGTTCGGCGCGGAATTGCGCGGCGCGGCACTGGAAGCATTGTCATTACTGGAAGAAACACTTGCCGCTCCCAGCCCCGAAGCAGTTGCCGCAGCGCGAAAATCTTATCTCGACGCACAGCAACGAATGGCACAATCCACGCAATCCACCGCCAAGCCTGCGCTCAACGATAATCCTTATTCCAACATCACGCCGCAACCAACGCTGGAAGTCGGCGAAGAACCCGTGCGCAGCGCAACCAAATTTTCGTTTACGCCGCTCGTGCGTTATGCAAATTCGCTGGGCGCATATCAAATGGGGATGGATGCTTCACTTACGGGCGGAATGATTGCCCAGGCGATGCTGGTTGGTGCAGGAAGCGCCATCAAAGCGTTATATGTTGTTGGCGAAGATATTGTGACCAAAGCGGAAGAGCCAAAGGGAATGCGGCACTTATTAGCCAAGCTGGATTTCCTCATTGTCCAGGATATGTTCATGACTGAAACTGCGCGGCAGGCCAATGTAGTTTTACCTGTCACCAGTTCCTTTGAATCACAGGGTACGCAGGTTAATAACGGCTCGCAGGTACAAATGGTGCGGCGCACAATTCCGCCCACTGGACAGGCGCGGCCTGACTGGATGGTGATCAGTTCGCTGGCGAAAATGATGGGCCAGGATTTCGGTTATCAGGGCGCAGTCAAAAATGTTTTCAAAGCGATCACCGAACAGGTGGTCGGCTACAGCGAACTTTCACACAATGCCCTGGCGAACGAAGGGGCGATGATAATCGAAAGTGCGAAAGTTGACGTGACGAAAATTAATCGCACGGAATTAACAGCGCGACTGAATACAGAACTAGCAAATATTGATCAAAGTAAATCGGTGGAAACTTCAGAGTTGACAGCAAAGGCGGGTTCGCGGTTGCACAAACGGTATCCTGCTGTGACTCAGTATTCGGCAATGTTACCGCTGCATCCGACCAATGGACTGGTGCCGGCCTCGCAGGTTGAAAAAACAAAAGTTGTCATGTTTCCAGCCTAAAGAATTGGCTAAAAAACTAAGCGCGAAGCAGTAATATTCAAAATTATTCACTATGCAAATTGACCAACAATCAATTCAGTTCTTTATCGGGATTCTGCTCAAAGTCGCTGTCCTGTTTGTGATTGGATTGCTGTCTCCGATTTCGATGAATTATATTGAGCGCCGCGCTCTGGCTTTCATGCAAATGCGCCTGGGGCCAAATCGCACCGGGCCGTTTGGATTGTTGCAATCGTTAGCAGATGGAATCAAATTTGCCTTCAAGGAAGATGTAGTTCCCCTGGCAACCAATAAATGGCTGTATATTTTCGCGCCGGTCGTGGCGGTCGTCCCGGCGTTTATGGCGACTATTGTTTATCCGCTGGGGCCTAAACAAGTTGATATTCCGTTTGCCGCTACCATCAATTCATTCTTTCATTCGCTGACCGGAATTCAACTCAGTCTGAGCAAATTTGACATGCACGTCACCAGTTTTAATATTGGTTTGTTGTACGTGCTGGCCGTAACGAGCATCGGCGTTTACGCGATTATGATGGCGGGTTGGGCGTCGAATTCCAAGTTCAGTTTGCTGGGCGGATTACGCGCCTCTGCCCAGATGATCAGTTATGAATTAAGTTTATCTCTGGCGCTGGTCGGAGTCCTGATTCAGGCGGGATCAGCGGATTTGTACAAAATTGTTGAGGCGCAACAGGGAGCGTATTTCGGCTTTATTCCCAAATGGTATGTCTTCGTTTTTCAACCGCTGGGCTTTATGATTTATCTCATCAGCGCGATTGCCGAAACAAATCGCACACCGTTCGATTTGCCCGAAGCCGAAACCGAACTGGTCGGCGGCTTCCACACGGAATACAGTAGTTCGCTGAAATTTGCGATGCTGTTTATGGCGGAATACGTGAACATGCTGACCGTGTCTGTGCTGGCGACGGCATTATTTTTGGGCGGCTGGAGTGGGCCGTTTGTCAGCCAGTTTCCGCTGCTGGCCCCGCTTTACTTTTTGGGCAAAGTATTTTTCTTTATGTTCCTGTACATCTGGTTGCGCGGGACGTTGCCGCGTTTGCGCTATGACCAGTTGATGAACTTCGGGTGGAAATTTTTGTTGCCCGCAGCCTTGCTGAATATTTTCATTTCGGCGACGATTGCTTTGTTTGTTCCATAAAAATTCGCAGGCCCCTTTTATGATTGAGCTTCCGCTTCCACAACTTGTTTTTCTCGTCATTGCCGCGCTCTCAATTTTCGCTGCCTTCAACGTTATCCTGCAACGCAACCCGCTTTACAGCGCGTTATCGTTGATCGTGACGTTATGTTCGATGGCAGGATTGTTTTTGATGCTGGATGCACAGTTCGTCGCCGCGATGCAGGTTATCGTTTATGCCGGCGCAATTATGGTGCTGTTCGTCTTCGTCATTATGCTGCTCAACGTGCGCACGGAAGAAGCGCGGCAGGACAAAGTACGGTATTTGAAAATTGTTACGCCGTTGCTGTTCATCGCGCTGCTCGCCGAAGTTATTTTTGTCGCCCGTTCTGTTGGCAGCCCTCCGGCCTCCGCTATTGCGCCAAATGGCCTGCATCCGTTTGGCACCATCGAAGCCGTCGGCGAAGGCTTATTTTCCAGTTACCTGATTCCCTTTGAAGCAACTTCCGTTTTGATTTTAATGGCAATGGTCGGCGCGATGGTGTTAGCGAAAAAACGGACGGCAATCGAAGCTGAGACTTTAGGTAGATTGTTGGAAGAATCCGAACAGCGGGCAATTTCCGGTCAACCAATGACAGAATTAGAAGAGGCTCAGGCAGAAATTGCGGCGTAGAGAAAGATTTTTTTGACAGGATTGACAGGATTAACGGCTCTCGGCTCGACGATTCATTTTGTTCTGTTTGTTTTCTTCTTCTTCGTGTTCCTTCGTGTGGCTTCGTGGATGAGAAAACATTTTTCCTGCATGTAAATAGAAGTTTGCCGGACACAAATATTATGGTTCCACTTTCCTGGTATTTAGCGCTGAGTGCGGTTTTGTTCACGATTGGTGTGGCTGGTGTGTTAGTCCAGCGCAACGTGATTTCGCTTTTCATGTGCATTGAACTGATGCTCAATTCGGTGAATCTTACCTTGGTTGCGTTTGCAAGATTTCTCAATCAAAACACCGGTCAACTTTTTGTTTTCATTGTGATGGCAGTGGCGGCGGCTGAAGCGGCGGTCGGACTCGCCATTATCATTTCAGTTTTCCGCAACCGCGAAACGCTCAGTATTGACGAAGATAATTTACTTAAATTGTAACGGCGGTGGGCGGTGGGTGGTTGTGCGGTTTTTACAATAATAAAAGTAACACTTAAAAAACCAAAATTTTGTCAGCAAGAAACGACCACCCACCCCCCAACCCTAATTTTATTGTTAAAATGGTCAACATAGC
>JANMKB010000397.1:0-9163 GCA_031371805.1 Blastocatellia bacterium
AGCCCCGGACGCAAACAGCAAACGCCGCGCACAATTAAATCAATCGGGACGCCAGCGCGTGAGGCGGCGTATAACTCTTCGATGATGTTGGTATCGGTCAGGCTGTTGAATTTAGCGATGATATGAGCTTTGCGCCCCGCCTGATGATGTTCAACTTCGCGGCGAATCAGCGTCGTGAAACGTTCGCGGAGATTAATCGGCGCCACCAGCAATTTGCGATAATTATTTTGGCGCGAATAGCCTGTGAGGAAATTGAATAGTTCCGACACATCCGCGCCAAAATCAGGGTCGCAGGTAAAGATGCTGAGGTCAGTGTAGCTACGCGCCGTGACCGGGTTGTAATTTCCAGTTGCCAGATGCACATACCGACGCAAGAAATTTTCTTCCTGCCGCACCACCAGTGCGACTTTGGCGTGGGTCTTTAATCCGAGGACACCATACACCACGTGGACGCCGACTTTTTCCAGCCGTCGCGCCCATTGAATATTATTTTCTTCGTCAAACCGCGCTTTTAATTCAACCAGGACGGCGACTTGTTTGCCGCGCTCAGCTGCTTCAATCAGGGCTTCGACAATCGGTGAATCAGGCCCGACACGATACAGCGTTTGTTTGATGGCTAAGACTTTTGGATCACGGGCGGCGGCGCGTAAAAATTCCACGACCGGCGCAAACGAATCATAAGGATTATGAAACAAAATGTCCTGATGCCGGATAGCTTCAAAGATTGATTCGCTGGTTCTTAGCGCCGCCGGAGTCGCAAGAGCAAGTGGCTTATCTTTCAATTGCGGCAGGTCAAGTTTATACAGCGTCATCAAATCAGGAATATTGAGAATTCCGTCAACGGCATAAACATCCTGGGCAATTAAATCCAAAGATTTTTGCAGCAGTGAAACCATCTCCTGACTCATTCCGGCGGTGACTTCTAACCGCACACCAAAACCGAAGCGTCGTTGCCGGATTTGCTGCTCAATCGCTTTCAGCAAATCGCCTGCTTCGTCTTCTTCGATTTCAATGTCGGCATCGCGCGTGATGCGAAAGGGCTGGCATTCCAGTACGCGCATGCCGGGAAATAAAGTTTCAATGTTCGCAGCGATGATTTCTTCGAGCAGCACAAAATGATGGCTGTGACCGAGTCGAATCAAACGCGGCACATTGGGCGGCAATTTAACGCGCGCGAATTTGATCTCTTCGGCTTCGTCTTTTTCATTGGGAACGACAAATGTGCCGAGATTCAAACTGATGTTTGAAATGTACGGAAACGGATGACCCGGGTCGAAGGACAGCGGCGTCAAAACCGGAAATATTCGCTCGGTAAAAAAGCTTTGTAAGTCTTCGCGCTCAGCCGTAGAAAGCTGCGAGTAGGGAATCAGCTTAACTTCGAGTTTGCCCAGCGCAGGCATGATTTCTTCGTTCAGACAACGGATTTGTTGGGCCAGTAAGGGACACAATTGCTCGGCAATCAGGCGCAATTGCTGGCCTGGATTCAACCCATCGGGTGAAAGAGTGGAGGGATCGGCCTCAAGCTGTTCCTGCAAGCCCGACACGCGAACCATGAAAAATTCATCCAGGTTGGTGGAAAAAATAGCGAGAAATTTTAAGCGCTCAAGCAGCGGCTGTGTTTCATCCAGCGCTTCATCCAGGACACGGCGATTGAATTCAATCCAGCTTAACTCACGATTCAGCAACAGGCTGGCGGCTTCCGGATTTTCTTTCCGTGCTACTTCCTGCTCTGGTTCTAAAACTTGTGTGGGCATAACGACAAAAATTATTTTAAGGCCGTTCCAAAACGGCGCCATTTGATTCGTTCGAGGAAGTTTCCACCAGGAGGATCGTCCCAATTGAATGACCAATAAACATACAGCGGACGACCGACGATATTTTCACGCGGCACAATGCCCCAGTAACGGCTGTCCAGACTGTTATCGCGGCTGTCGCCCATCATAAAATAGGAGTTCTCAGGAATCCTGAACGGTTTATCCACCCCGAATTTCATTCCGTGTGAGAAGTGCGTAGCGTCAGAGTTCACATCGTAATAAGTTTTATACCAGGCATTCGGCGGCGCTGACTCTTCTTTCACGACTGGCAACGCAGAGGCTTTGTCCGATCTTTCAATTTCTACCGTCAATTTCTGTTCAGGGATTTCCACGCCATTGATAAATACCGCATTGCCTTTGATCAGAATTTCGTCACCTGGTAAGCCAATGCAGCGTTTGATGTAATTTATTTTTGTGTCGGGTGGATATTTAAAAACTACGATGTCGCCGCGTTTTATTTCGCGTTGGGGCAATAAGGCACTCAGGATTGGCGTCGGTTTGCCGTACATAAATTTATTGACGAAAAATTGATCGCCAATGTTGATCGTGTTTTGCATGGAGCCGGTTGGGACGTTCATCGCCTGGAAAATAAACGTCATCAGGAACAGCACCTGAACGCCAGTGACAAGGATCATCTCGGCATATTCGCGCACAATGGATTTTGGTGGCCCGGCCAGCGCAGCATTAGTTTGTGGTTCAGTCATAATTAGTCAGAGTCATTTCGCTTCCGAATTTTCAATGAAACAAAGAGACAAGTTAATGCAGCGCAAACTTTGCGTCAAATGATAAACGCAGCGGATACTTTTCGTATTCTCACGATCTGTACTATCTTCATCGCTGAATTTACCTGTTGAAATAATTACGAGCATAAAAAGATGTCAAATATGAAAAGATTTTATTTGCTGGCTATCTGTCTGGTTTTCATTTTTATGGCGACGGCCCAGGCCGCCAGGCTTTCCTCTGTGCCGCAATGGGGCAGATGGGAACGAAGCTTTCAGGCGAACCCCAAAACTGATCCTGATCCCTCAATCGGATTGATCGTGCGGTTGATTGCGCCGAGCGGGAAACGTCACCAGGTTTCAGCCTTTTGGGATGGCGGCAAAGTCTGGCGCGTGCGATTTATGCCGGATGAGCCGGGCAAATGGCGCTATCGCACAATTGCGTATCCAGATTACGCGGGCTTGAATGCACAGCGTGGAAGTTTTGTTTGTCGCAAAATGAAGGATGGTAATAATTTCGTCAGGCACGGAAATGTTCGTCTTACGAATGATGGAAAAAAACTCGAATACGCAGATGGGAGTAATTTTTTGCTTGCTGAAGACGTTGAGTTAATTCGATTCGTGACATCGAAACAGTTACTTTCGCCGGGAGTTTCAAAGAATGAAGCGGCCTTCACAGGTGAGAAAAAAATCCAGATTAATCCGACTTTCTTCAAACTCCTTGATGATAGAGTTAATACGATAAATAGCAGAGGAAGATTAGCTGTCCTGGACTTGTTTGGAGATAGCGAACAAGGAAAAAATTCCACCTGGAATCTGCCTGAAGCGCAAATAATCCTGCTTGAAAAATATCTTGTAGCCAGATTTGGTGCGCATCACGTCGCCTGGCTTCCGGCAGGTACAGACGAAGATAAAACAGTCGAAGCAGAAAAATGGCACAGAATTTTCAGAGCAGTATTTGGCGACAAGCACAATCAACAAATTGCGCTGTTCCCCTATCAAAACTGGCGACTAAAACTTAACCTGCACAAATGAAAAAGCCCAAACCTTATGATCAGGCTTTCAAATATCTGGCGGAGCAAGACCCCTCAGCGTTATTGATTTTGCTGGGCGCACTAAAGCTAAAACAGAAAGCCAAAGTTGAATTGCTGCCAAACGAAGTGACGGTTTCGGCGAAGTTGCCGGATTCTGTCTATTTGGTGACGACAGAGAATGAGCCGGCGCGGATCGTTCATATCGAAGCGCAAACCCAATATGATCTAAAAATGCCGCGCCGCATGACCGATTACGCGCTGCGTTTATGGAGCAAATATAGCTTAGCAGTAGAGAGCTATTTATTGCTGCTGACGCCGCGCAAAGCTCCCCATAAAATCCCGGATAAATTTCAACTCGTAGCCGGAAGTCTTGATATTCGCCTGCATTATCAGGTGATCTCACTCTAGGAAATTTCTGCGCGGAAAGCATTGGCGC
The DNA here is from genome assembly GCA_031371805.1 of Blastocatellia bacterium. Classification (GTDB taxonomy): domain Bacteria; phylum Acidobacteriota; class Blastocatellia; order RBC074; family RBC074; genus JAFDVL01. The sequence continues at coordinate 4,004 of JANMKB010000397.1, forward strand.
TGAATAAATTAGACTTACTGCCTTTCATTCCGCTGATGAAAGATGGACATCTCGCCATTGCTGATATTGCCCGCGCGATTGAAAATATTGATGACGATCAGCGCCAGCGTGAACTGGATTTACATTTCATCATCCTGAGCGGCTTGCGTTATACTCAACACGAATTTCTTGAATTTTTAGGGAGCGCCAATATGATTCCAATCACTTATGAGTTAGCTAAACAATCCTCGACTTTTAGAGCAATGGTCAAAGACGTAAAGCAAGAGGCCAGAGGGCAGGGACGTTCCGAAGGACTTGCCAAAGGACTTGCCAAAGGGCTTGCCGAAGGGAGAGCCGAAGGACGCGCCAAAGGTTTTGCCGAACTGCTTAGAAAGCTGATCGCGCAACGTTTTCCTGACCTTTCCATCGGAGCTGAACTTGACCGCATTCGTAATGCTGAGACACTGGAACAATTATGCTTGCAGGTCAGCACGATCAAAAGCTCAAAGACATTATTACAACAAATTTCCCAACTCGCAGAAACCAGCAAACAATCAAAGGCAAAGAAAAATGGCGCAAGCAAAAAGTAATGTGTATGACGCAATCGTCGTTGGCTCCGGCGCAACTGGCGGCTGGGCGGCAAAAGAATTAACGGAACGCGGGATGCGTGTCATCGTCCTGGAAGCAGGGCGCAAGCTTGATCCGGCCAAAGATTACACGATGCTCAAAGAGCCTTACGAAACAAAATATCGCGGGCTTAAAGATCAGCAGGAAATTTACAAAGCTCGTCAGCCAATTCAATCCAAATGCTACGCGTGCGGCGAATTCTCGCATCAATTTTTTGTGGACGACATTGATAATCCGTACACGACAGCAGCAGGCAAAGGCTTCGACTGGATTCGCGGGCGGCAGGTTGGCGGACGCACTTTGCAATGGGGACGCCAAACGTATCGCTTCTCTGATTACGATTTTAAAGCTGCGAGCCGGGATGGATTCGGCGAAGACTGGCCGATCAGCTACGATGAGATGAAGCCTTACTACGAACACGTAGAAAAATTCGTCGGCATCAGTGGCACGGCTGAAAATATTGATGTTTTGCCTGATTCAGTGTTTCTGCCGGGGATGGCAATGACCTGCTCTGAGAACATGCTGCGGCAAGCGGTTGAGAAAAACTGGCAAGATCGCCGCGTCATTATTGGTCGTGTCGCGATGCTGACAAAATTCTATAACGGACGCGCCGCCTGTCATTATTGCGGTCACTGCGAACATGGCTGCGACACGCATTCCTATTTCAGTTCGCCCGGTTCGACTTTGCCTGCGGCGGCTAAAACCGGACGGCTGACACTGCGCCCAAATTCCGTCGCTTCGCATCTCATTATTGATACAAATTCGGGTCAAGCCAAAGGAGTCGCCTTCATAGATCAGAACACGAAAAAGGCGCAGGAAGTTTTTGCCAAAGTTGTCATGTTATGCGCTTCGACTATTGAATCTACGCGGTTGTTGCTGAACTCAAATACGCGCCAGCATCCCGAAGGCTACGGCAATTCTTCGGGGACGCTCGGACGATATTTAATGGATCACACATACACGATTTCAATGAACGGAACAGTCCCTGCCTCCTCGCAATTTCCTTATCGCAATGATGACGGGCGTAATAACGGTGTCTATATTCCACGCTTCCGCAACGTCAAAGATAAAAGCAAAGATTTCCTGCGCGGTTACGGAATTCAGGGACAAGCGCAAAAAGGGATGCTTCCGACGCACCTTCATAATTCAACTGGCTTTGGAGCAGAGTTAAAACGAATGGTGCGTGAAACGCCGGACGAGGCTCCCTTCTGGATTGGAGCGTTTGGCGAAATGCTCCCACGCGCAACCAATCGCGTGACCATCAACAAAAATAAAAAAGATGCGTGGGGAATTCCCGTCGCGCATATTGATTGTCAGCATTCTGAAAACGAATTTGCGATGGCCAAAGATCAAATTGCTTCCATCGAAGAAATGGTGACAGCCGCCGGATGGGTACCACAATCGAGAAATGAAAAGCTGGCGAATCCCGGACTTTGCATCCACGAAGTCGGGACAGCACGGATGGGCAACGATCCCAAAAAATCTGTCCTCAACAAACACAATCAATTGCACGAAGCAAAAAATATTTTCGTGACTGATGGCGCATGCTTTGTGTCACAAGGCTGCCAGAATCCGACACTGACGATGATGGCGATTACGGCGCGGGCATGTGAGTTTATCGTGGAAGAATCGAAGAAAGGTAATCTGTAATGAGTACCCTAACCGCCAAACATTTATTGACAGTTGACCATTTGCAATTCATTACCAGCTTGCCGGCCGGCGCCCGCCTGATCATTCCAAATGTGCCGTGGAATGATTATGAATATTTACTTGGCGAAATTACTGATAGTGGTCAGGTGCGGATAAATTACGATCAGGGGGAACTGGAAATCATGACGCTATCACCGCAGCACGAAAGCCTAAAAGTATTATTCTCACATTTATTATTAGTGCTAACAGATGAGCTGGAACTAGGATTCATCGGACTCGGCTCCACTACTTTTAAATTACCCGATATGGCGCGTGGCACTGAGCCGGACGATTGCTTCTATATCCGTCGTGCGGCAATGATTGAAGGTAATGAAACAATTGATTTGGCTACTGATCCGGGACCGGATTTAGTTATCGAAGTAGACTTATCGCATCCGTCTTTTAATAAAATGCCGATTTATGCGAGTCTGGATGTAACAGAACTTTGGCGATATGACGGGAAGGCGATGCGCTTCTATTTATTAACCGATGGAGAGTATAAAGAAATTACTTCCAGCGATCTATTCCCATTTCTAACTCCACAAACATTAAGTTCATTTCTCCAGCCTGGTAAACTGAGAGATATTATCAAGATGACGAAAGCGTTTCGGCAATGGGTACGAGATCATAAATAAATGGAAATCAAGCTTACAAATCATGACTACAAACGCGGCGTCCAGCGAGTACTCATCATCACGCTCGTCCTGAACATCATCGTAGTCATCGGCAAATTCATTGCAGGCTTTCTAGCAGGTTCGCTCAGTGTCATCAGTGATGCCGTACATTCGTCCGTAGACTCGCTCAACAATATCGTCGGCTTAGTCGTCATGAAATACGCGACGGCGGAACCGGACGAAGAACATCCCTACGGTCACGCGAAATTTGAAACACTCGCAGCATTTGCGATTGCGGGATTTCTCTTCGTTACCTGTTATCAAATTGCTGTCAGCGCGATTTCACGGATCATTAACCCGTCGCCAACTCCCCCTGAAATTAGCTACCTGACAGTCGGCGTGATGGTGACGACGATCATCGTTAATATTTTTGTCACGGTTTACGAGCACCGCGAAGGCAAACGATTAAATAGTGAATTTTTAATCGCTGATGCGGGTCATACAAAAAGCGATGTATTAGTAAGCTTTTCTGTGCTGGCAGGTTTAGGCTTAGTCAAACTCGGTTACGTCTGGATTGATCCATTCATTGCGCTCGGCGTTGCGGTGGTCATTGCCTGGAACGGCTATAAAATTTTCAAAGCGACTGTTCCGGTGCTGGTTGATGCTGCCCCTGTCCCTTCAATTCGCATCGCAGAAATTGTTAATAATACTCCCGGTGTTCACTCTGCCCACGACATTCGTTCACGAACGTTAGGCAACGGAATGTTCGTCGAAATGCACTTACATGTTGAATCGGATATTGAAGGCGATCACATTAAAACTCACGATTTGACAGAAGAAGTTGAGCGTCGGTTAGAAAAAGAATTCGGACACGTCGTCGCCACAATTCATGTCGAACCATTAGCAATGCACGAAAAAAGCTGGCAACTCTAATTCAAAAAATCCCCATGAAAGAATATAAATTCACCAAAATTCGTCAACAATTCGCCCGCGAATCCATCGCGGACATTGAGCAAACAGTTCATCAACAAATCACTGCCAAACTCAACATTGTTCCCGGCGCAAATATTGCCATCACGGTTGGTAGTCGTGGCATCAACAACATTGCGCGGATGGCCAGGGCTACGGTTGAAGCCGTCAAAGCCAAAGGCGGCAACCCTTTCATCATCCCCGCAATGGGTAGTCACGGCGGGGCTACGGCGGATGGCCAGCGCGAAATTCTTGCTTCATACAACGTGACCGAAGAAGCGATGGGATGCCCCATTCGCTCTTCGATGGAGGTTGTGAAAATTGAAAGCAATTTGGAAATGTCCGTGTTTATGGACAAGCACGCGTATGAATCCGATGGTGTAATTTTATTGAATCGGATCAAGCCGCACACTGCCTATCACGGTGAATTTGAAAGCGGCTTAGTCAAAATGAGCGTCATCGGATTAGGCAAAGAACGGCTGGCGTCTGAGATTCATACCTACGGAATTTATGGCTTAAAAACATTATTGCCGCAAGCCGGAAGAGTGGTACTGGCAAGCGGCAAAATTATTCTGGGTGTCGGCATCGTCGAAAATGCTTACGACGAAACCGCCATTATCGAAGCACTCACGCCACAGGAAATTATCACCCGCGAACCTGAATTATTAGCGATAGCAAAAGATTTAATGCCAAGCTTTCCCCTCAATGAAATTGATGTTTTGATCATTGATCAGATCGGAAAAAATATAAGTGGCTCAGGAATGGATCCCAACGTTGTCGGACGCATGCGAATCAACGGCGAACCTGATCCCGACTTCCCGAAAGTCAAAGTCATCGTCATTACCGACCTGACCGAACCTTCGCACGGCAACGGCTGCGGCATCGGCTTGGCGGATGTGACTACCAGGCGATTGCTGAATAAAATTGACTGGGAAGCGACATATATGAACGCTGTGACAAGTGGATTCTATGAACATTCGATGTTGCCCGTCGTCGCCGAAACTGACCAGCAAGCCTTTGAATGGGGCATCCGCGCCAGCCACGATCCACATCGTCCGAAACGAATTATCCGTATCAAGGATACACTTCACGTGAGTGAAATGTATGTGTCGGAGGCGGCTCTGGAGGAAGTCAAAGATCGCGTTGAAATCATTAAAGCTGCGGGAGATTTGTTCGATGCCCAGGGAACAATGATTACATTTTAGTTGAGGCGAACTATCGCAGAATGCCTGATGTGCGCAATCGGTCTTTCATCTTCTCCAAAAATTCCCAAATCCAAAGC
>JANMKB010000436.1:0-3964 GCA_031371805.1 Blastocatellia bacterium
ATCGTTAATCATTTGCGTTCGCTCAACGGCGTAGACGATCCGGTTGACGGCAATCGTGTGCGCCAGAAGCGCCGCGCTCAGGCGGAGTTTTTAGCGAATTTAATTCAGGCGCGACAGCTTGCCGATCCGAACGAAAAAATAATTTCGATTGGTGATTACAACGCCTTTCAATTTAACGACGGCCTCGGTGATTCAATTGGCACGATCAAGGGAACGCCCACGCCGGCGGATCAGGTCGTGCTGGCGAGCGCCGATTTGGTCAATCCTGATTTGACGGATTTGATTGATTTCGTTCCGGCTGAGCAGCGGTATTCTTACAGCTTCGGCGGCAACGCGCAAAGCCTGGATCACGAATTAGTGAACGCGTCACTGCTGAATTATTTCAGCCGCATCGCCTTTCTGCGCAGCAACGCCGATTTCCCGGAAAGTTATCGTAATGACAGCAATCGCCCGGAGCGTATTTCTGATCACGATGCAGCGGTGGCTTATTTTAACTTTACTTCGCGGACAGACCACGTGCAGCGTAAGCCAACGCGCCGCGATGTTCCGTCACGAACAAGAAATCCTTAATGCAAAACCAAGCTCGCTACGGCTTGCGGTACTGTACCCAGAGCCGTAGCGACGGGGTGACTTATTTGATACTGATGAGTCTTGCCCCCGGCCCGACGACGGCGCCTGCTTTGACGTGAATTGTTTCGATGAGGCCGTCAATTGCGGCGCGCATCGTTTGCTCCATCTTCATCGCTTCCAGAATCAGGAGCGGGTCGCCAGCTTTTACTTGTTGCCCTACGGTGACAAATATTTTTGCGACTTGTCCGGGCATTGTCGAAGTCATTGCGCCTTGCTCAGTCGCGGATTGAATTTCCGGGTGGCGCGGCAGGCGTGTGATCGTGCGTAAGCCGGACGACGAATGAAGATACAAATGATCTCCAACTTCGGTCACGCGAAAATGAAGCTGTCTGCCGTCAAACGATAGGCGCAGGCTGGGTTGAGCGAACGAAATAATGTTCACTTGATTGGTTTCACCCAGGGCGCTTACTTCATAAATATCATTGGCGCGGTGATGCCAGGACACGACAATTTCCCGCTGACCAATTTGCAATTTGAGCGACGGATTACGATAGGGATTGTTGCGATAGCCTGGCGGAATATTTGTCAACAATTCATCCGACGTTTGCCATTGCTTTTGCCAGTACAACGCCGCCGCCATTGCCGCAATGCGATCAAGCGCTGGATTCTCCTGCTTAATTAGTGCGTCCTGATTTTCGGCGATGAAACCAGTGTGTACTTTGCCTGCCAGAAAATTATCGTGTTCGAGCAGGCGCAGCAAAAAATCACGATTTGTCTGAACGCCCTGTATTGACAGCCCTTTCAGCGCATAGCTCAATTTACGGATGGCTTCATCACGCGTGCTTCCGTGCGCGATTACTTTGGCCAGCAGCGGATCATAATTGATGCCGATGCTCATGCCAGCTTCGATGCCTGAATCAATTCGCACAGCTGCAATTCCGTCAGCAATGTGCCAGTCGTAAAGAGTTCCGGTCGCGGGCAGAAAATCATTGTCGGGGTCTTCCGCATACAACCGCGCCTCAATCGCGTGGCCTGTTGTTTTTATTTCTTCCGGTTGGAATGAAAGCGGTTTTCCTTCGGCAATTTCAATTTGTAATTTTACGAGGTCAAGCCCCGTGATCATTTCTGTGACGGGATGTTCGACCTGCAAGCGCGGGTTGACTTCAATGAAGTAAAACTCTCCGTCAGGCGCAAGGATAAATTCAACTGTGCCTGCGTTGGTGTAATTGAGAGTTTTGCCCAGCTTCACCGCCGCCGCACAAATCCGGTGGCGCAATTCATCGTTGAGCGCAGGCGAAGGACTTTCTTCAATTATTTTCTGGTGGCGTCGCTGGACTGAGCAATCGCGCTCGAACAGATGAATTAAATTGCCATGAATGTCGCCCAGAATTTGCACTTCGATATGCCGTGCCTCGGCGATAAATTTTTCCAGCAACAATAATTCATTGCCAAAAGATTTTAGAGCTTCGCGGCGGGCTGATTCGAGCGCCGCCTCAATTTCATCCGCTGCCTGCACGACGCGCATTCCTTTGCCGCCGCCGCCTGCCGCCGCTTTAATCAGGACAGGGAAGCCGAGCCTGAGAATTTCAGCGCGCAGATTTTCATTACTCTGATCGGAGCCATCGTAGCCGGGTACAATTTGCAGTCCTGCATCTGCGGCAATTTTGCGTGCGGCATTTTTCAAGCCCAGCGGACGAATGACATCAGGTTCCGGCCCAATAAAAATAATTCTGGCGGCGGCGCAGGCGGCGGCAAAATCGGCGTTTTCAGAAAGAAAGCCATAGCCTGGATGAAGCGCGTCGCAATTTGTGCGCTGCGCGGCGGCAATAATTTTTGCGCTGTCGAGATACGATTCGCTGGCCGGAGCTGCGCCGAGGTAAATTGCTTCGTCGGCGGCTTTGACATGCAGAGCCGTGACATCAGCATCCGAATACACAGCCACAGTGGAGATGCCGAGTTGGCGGCAGGTGTGAATGATGCGGAGCGCAATTTCACCGCGATTGGCGACCAGGATTTTGCTGAATGATTTCATATTGTATGCAGACATTTCTCATCCACGAAGCCACACGAAGGAACTCGAAGACACGATGAAGGGAGTGGGCGACAGGGTGACAGGGCGATCAGGTCATGCTCGTGCCGTTTCGCCGTTTCGCCGTTTCGCTCTTCTTCGTGCGTTTTTGTGTGGCTTCGTGGAAAAACATTTTCATAAACTTTAGAGTAATTTACAGGTAAGACAAAATCATTTTAAGCGCAGACACCTGCTTCGCCCAAACACGTTCGCCTTTATTGGGCTGACGCTTCAATAAAATTCCAGTCATCCCGACGGCCTCGGCTCCCTGCACATCGTCGCGTATATCATCGCCGATGTGCATTGCCTGCGCCGCATTAATTTGATGAGCAGTTAAGGCTGCCTGGAAAATTCGTGGATCGGGTTTTGCCGCGCCGACTTCGCTGGAAATATGAATGGAGTCGAAATAGTCCAGCAACTCGAATGCTTGCAACACGTCATAAATGCGCGTATCAAAATTTGAGATCAGGCCTGTTTTCAGGCCGCGTTCCTGCAAGGTTTGTAAAGTTATGTGCGCGTCATCCGCTAACCGCCAGGCCTGTGCCGTGCGGAAAAAATCAAAGACCTCCGCAAAGTAATGATCGAATTCGGGGAAGTCGCCAAATTCTGAAAATACCTTCAGCACTAAGTTTCGCCACCAGTTAAATTCCAGCGCGGGCAATTCGTTTTTTGGTGTCGCTGGCGGGAAAATCATGGGAGGTTGCTGGCGAAAAGCACGGATGAAATTTTGCTGGAGTTTTTCGGGCGCAAGGTTTTTGCCATACTTTGCCGCAAGGTTTGCATAAATCTCACCGACGCTCCCGCGCACGTCAAAGAGCGTTCCGGCGGCGTCAAAAAAAATTACTTCGATTTTTGGTTGATTCATTTGCGGCGCTTCCACTCATCGTCTGGATGAAGTAAATTACGTTCCGTCTTCAGATAATTTTTCAGGAGTTTACTTCAGATGAGAAATCAGAGCTACTTCCGGCTCGTCGTGGCACTCGCAATAATTTTCTTAACCGCAAATTTTGCCTACGCGCAATCAGCTGGCGAAGCTTATGCCATCAAAGGTGGCACGGTCGTCACAGTGACAGGCGCGACGATTCCCAGCGGAATTATTGTTATCCGCAATGGCTTGATCGAAGCGGTGGGCGCGGATGTAGCTGTGCCTGCTGACGCACGATTAATTGATGCGACGGGGATGATGGTTTACCCCGGATTATTTGATGCGTACAGCAGTTATGGCATTAAACCGCCAGCCGCGCCAACCGGAGGCGGCAATCAGCAACAGGCCTTCATTGCCAGCCTGAGTGTGCCACCTTCGCCAGTTGGATTATCGCCTGAAGT
>JANMKB010000471.1:0-3088 GCA_031371805.1 Blastocatellia bacterium
AAGGACTTTCAGTACAAGGATGGAGCAGACAATCAGCTAGTGAGGTGGCAGGCGAAGGGCATGCTTCGGGGCGTTCCCGAAAGCTCGCACATTCCGCAAAATGCACTTTGGAATGATGCCAATGTCGCTCTTGATAAAAGAGTTCGATCCTATCTCGATATCAATTGCTCGCATTGTCACAATCGAAAAGGCGCGGCGAACACCTCGGGCCTTTTGCTCGAACCTGACTCTCCCGAAGGCTTAACTCTTGGTGTGTGCAAATTGCCCATTGCTGCGGGAACTGGAACGGGCGACCGGAAATTCGGGATAGTGCCGGGCAAACCCGATGAGTCGATATTCACATACAGGATGGCATCAACCAATCCTGGAGAGATGATGCCGGAACTAGGGAGGTCGGTTTCCCACGATGAAGGCGTCGCGCTCATTCGGCAGTGGATTGCAGAAATGCGCGGCGTGTGTCGCTGATGCTAGGGCAAGAGATATAGTGATAAATACGCTCTGAGCGCTTTGACCATTTCTAAAAATGGCATGGCGTCGTTGTTGCTGCGTTGCTGTTCAAAATAGCTTTGTTCGACAAAGGTAAAGAGTTTGGACGCTGTCTGAGCGACAAGATCAATGTCTCCGCTATGGAAGCCATCCTTACCCGCGCGCCATCTCTCAGCGAATATTTTTGATGTCGCGTCCACACATTCCTGGCGGACATTCTGCAGCAATGGGTCTGTCATCATCTGCAACAAATTTCCATATGCCGGATGCTGACTGTAGAGATCAATTGCTTGTGCCAATATATCTTCGGACAGCATTTCCCAGGTTTTTTCGTCACCTGCATTTTGCATGACCGCGAAAATCCGTGCCCGCAATTGGGCGTTCAATTTTTCAAATAAGGTGCGGTAGATGCTGAGTATGTTCGGAAAGTAGCGATAAACCGACCCGACAGGAATTCCGGCTTGACCGGCAATAGCGCTGGTCGTGACCTTCTCTCCTGCCGCCAGTAAGGTTTCCGTTGCGCGCAGAATATCAGCAATGCGCTGCTGCGCTCGAGCCTGCCTTGGCTCAACTCGCGTGTCCAGTTCCGACGTTGCGTTCAAATTCTAATCTCGATTTTTGCGACGACTGCTAACGAATGATATAATACTAGGAAAGTGAAACAATTTCTGTTTTAAGGATGACAGAGCAATTTGACCGCGTGAAATCCGATGAAAAGCGTCCGAGCGGGTATCATGAAAAGATCGCTCAAGTTAGCTGTTTTTTGGGGGATGAAACAATGACATCGTTGAGCATCGATAGCAGGATGAAGACATTTTTATGTCTGTCCGTTTCAACGGCCGCAGCTGTTATGGCACCGTTTGCCGCAGCGCAAACTGCGGATGTCGAATCTGCGGACGTTGATATTGTTGTGACTGCGCAAAAGCGGGAACAGAATCTGCAGGACGTCCCGATTCCTATTCAAGTTGTCAGCGACAAGTTCATCGATGATCTCGCCGCGGACAATATCAGCGATATCAGCAAATTCATTCCCGGTCTCGAGGTAAGCGCAGGAAGCCCAACTCAGCCCAGCTACAAAATCAGGGGCATCCAAACATCGGACTTTGGTGTGGGCACTGATCCCGCGGTTGGCGTTTATGTCGACGGCATATATTCGGCGCGATCAGGCGCCGCCGTTTGGTCATTTGGGGATATCGTACGGATCGAAGTTCTTAAGGGGCCGCAAGGAACATTGTTCGGACGGAATTCAGCGGCTGGTGCGGTATCCATCATCACCAAAAAGCCCGTGGACCATTTCGAAGGTCAAATAGAGGCGCGGCTGGGCAACTATGGGAAAAAGCGCATAGAGGGACTGTTGAACGTCCCCATCGGAGACAATCTAGCGCTGCGGGTCAACGGATTGTACAACAAGCGTAATGGACTGTTCCGGGATGCAGCGACCGGAAAAAGACTTAGCCGGGAGAACAACTGGGCGGCACGTGCTGCCCTTCGTTGGGAGATTTCTAGCGACACAGATGCGACCCTTACCTGGACGCATGACAATCTCGATCAGGATGCTCGACCAGCCATCGGTATTGTGTCCATCCCGCCAGCACCTGGTCAGCCTCCCGTGCCATCCGTGCCGGCGAACTACTTGAATCCCTTCACGGCACCCATATTCAATGACGTGATTGACAATCATGAGACGCGCAATCTCAACGAGGTCAGCTTGACCATCAATCATGATTTTGGTGATGTTTCGCTCAGCTCAATTTCGTCATGGCGAAAATTTCGTACCGAAAACCGAGAAGATGAAGACGGAACCAACCGTATCGACCTGTATTTCGACACCAACAACCGCGAACATAACGAAAGCTGGTATCAAGAGCTTCGTCTTGCGGGCGACACGGGTGCGTTCAACTGGATTGCGGGGACCAGCTATTTTCACGAAAGGGCGCAGCAGGTCAGCGATACATTTACGTTCACAAATACGGTCAATACTACGCTGGGCAACATCGGTTTTGGTACACCATTTACCGACCTGGAAAATGGCCTCCTGATACCACTCGGTGTTCCTGCCACGCTATTGGGACATGGTTGGCGCGAAGCCATGTTCAATGACGGCAAATATTCGGCCTTTGCTGCATATGCCGACGTGATTTGGGCGGTCAATGATCGCCTGAACCTAACCGTGGGTGGCCGGTATACCAAGGACAAGAAGAAGTTTCAGTGGCTTAACGGGCCGCGGCAAGCTCAAACTTTGGACGCCACTTTGCAAACGCTCGCGAATCAGGGCATCCTTGCGCTAGCCGGTGTTACGCCTGCAGATTTCCAGTTTGACCTGATTTTTGATCAAAGCTCATTGGCTGGCATTGCCTGTGACAATGGCGTGAATGTTGCCGAGGGTGTGCCCTGTGTCCTGGATCGCTCGTATAGCAATTTCAGCCCACGGGTGGTGGTTGATTACAAGGTTGCCGACGACATTCTGCTATTTGCCTCTGTTGCCAGAGGCTACAAGGCTGGCGGATTTAACAGCGTTCAAATCGCTTCGGAATTCAAAAATGAAGATGTCACCAATTTTGAATTCGGCGTCAAAAGCCAATTTCGCGACGCTCATCTGGTC
>JANMKB010000502.1:0-24955 GCA_031371805.1 Blastocatellia bacterium
ATATTTGGCTGGCTCTGTTACTGATTCTCCTACCAGCGAATCTGCTGCCAGGTGAATGACCGCTTCAATCTCTTGCTCCACTAAAACAGCCCGCAAAACATCGTAGTCTCTAATATCACCCTGAATAAACTGTGCCGCGCGCGCGACCGCCTGACGGTGGCCTTTAGCAAGATTGTCATAAACTATCGCTTCATGTCCTTCAGCTATTAGTTTTTCTGTTACGACACTGCCAATATACCCGGCTCCTCCTGTTACAAGTACTCGCATGTTCGTTTCTCCTTCCCTTCTTTCCGTTACAATTGCACCAACCGCACGCCGTCCACCAGTGATGCTGCGCCCTGCACAAATCGTGCCTCATCAGAAGCGAGAAAAGCTATGGCGGCAGCATAAGAGGAAAAGAGAGAGGGGAAATCCGGGTTCAGAAAGTCTCCAAGCCAATCCGGCACACCGAAATGGCAGAGATCAACAATAGGCATAATGTCGCGTCGTTGCAGTTCCGCAAAGGTTTCATCTGCGAATGACCAATCGTACTTTTGCGGCCCTAAAAAGGTTCGATGCAACGGTGGACCATAGCGCAGGAAATGGATATCCATTTCCGCCACCAATGCAAAATCCTCCTGCCAGCGTGCGTAATGCCCACACTTCTCCATTTCGTCCACACGTATCCTGCCCTGCCCAATCGACGGCGCACTGTTCTCAATTCCTGTGGCGAACATAAAAGGCGGTGTTAGCGCAGATTTTTGCATTTGCCCCCGGATGGTACGTTGCTCGACTTTATTTACTGCACTTGAGACGGTCGGTTTGAGGGAGGCACATTTATATCCTGCTCATGCACCGGACGCCCTGACAATGAACTAGGCGCATTCAGATGCGCGCCATCATCCACACCTACCCCCAGCCGATCCACTAATTCACCACCCAGCCAACTCGCAATTAAGGCCAATCCCAAGCCAATGAAGCCCAGCGCCAGGGCTAAATTGGAAGGGGTTGCTGGCACTTGACGACGCATGTACCAACTACCGATAAATAACAAAACCACCACTAAATTGATTGTTCCATGCATCAACCCAATGGTTTTGGCACGGGTATTTTGTGGAATCGCTAAAAAGTCCACAAACCCAAACACGGCGGCCGCCAAGCCTCCCAGGACACCTGCACCGATTAGGTAATACGCCATTGTGGCCCAAAAATGATTGCCAGTAGCCAGGGCGATGATGTCGAAAATCACCGCTACAGCCAGCAAGCCCAGTGGGAACACAATCAACATGGGATGAATTGGATGACCAAATAATTTAGCTTTGCTTTCCATAATCCTCCTTCGGACAGCAGTGCCATGACGGACAACTGTCACGACTATTATTCTTTCACCAAATAAATTTCTCGCACCCTCCAGCCGTGAGCAATTGAAATGCCAAATATTCAGCGCCCACCACCACAGCAGTTAGTGTTCTTACTGAATGCACACCTGTCTGATTTGCATTCATGACTGAATGAGCGCAAATCAATTGCCATTGGTGGAACATAATTTGCCCTGTTTTTTTCGTCGCTGAGAGAACAAATAATTTCAGGCATCTTCAGAAGCTTCTGATAAACCCACGAGTTGAAAAATCGCATGCAATACACTTATCTAAATCCAGTTCATAATCGTTCCTGCCCTGATCCGTTCGTCTTGAAATATCGCAATGAATATTGGTGTTACTGCACTGGTCTGTGGTCGGATGGGCGATACTTTGGCATTTTGCATTCCCGTGACCTGGTGCATTGGCAGGAACTGAACGGCGCACTGGAACCGTTGGACGATCAGGCCACCTGTTACTGGGCCCCCGAAGTGATTAATGACAATGGCGCGTTCCTGATGTATTACAGTGTTGGTAATGAAGAACGCATGCAAATTCGCGTGGCCAAAGCCAATCATCCCGCCGGGCCATTTGTTGACAGCGGAATCTGCTTGACCACCGAAGATTTCGCCATTGATGCTCATGTGTTCATTGATGACGATGGCACACGCTGGATGTTTTACGCGACGGACTTTCTCGCGCATTATCACCTCGGTACGGGAACCGTCTGCGACAAAATGATTGATCCATTCACGCTGGCCGGAAACCCACGCCCGGTGACACGAGCACGTTATGATTGGCAGATCTATGATCCTCAGCGGAAAGAAAAAGGCGATGTTCGTTGGTACACTGTTGAAGGGCCTTTCGTGCTGAAACATAAAGGGCGTTATTACCAGATGTTCAGTTCCGGCAACTGGCAGCAGGCCAGTTATGGCGTGAGTTATGCGATCACCGACCGCCTCGAAACTCCAGAGGAATGGGAACAGTCGGCGGATGGTGAGCAAGTCCTGCCGATTTTGCGGACTGTGCCAGAGCGTGTCATCGGGCCAGGTCATAATTCTGTTGTGCGTGGCCCTGATAACCAACAATTGTTTTGTGTCTATCATCGGTGGTCGAATGATGCACAGGCGCGCGTCCTGGCGATTGATCCGTTGGAATGGGCCGGGGATCGGATGTTAGTGCTTGGGCCTAGTTATAGCCCACAACCCTTGCCACTGGCTCCGCTTTATGCCGATTATTTTGATGCTGATGAGTCAGCCGCCGCAGCTCAGGTGGAATGGTGCTATACGGGCGGAAAATGGAAGCGCCACGAGCACGCACTCCAACAAACTGCCCTGGATGAAGCAGCCGAGGCCACTTGTTTCGTGCCGGCGGATCATTTCATTGTTGAAGTAAGCCTGCGAGTAGCGACCAGCCAGACTGATGCGAGCGCGATAGGCATCAAGCTGAGTAAAGAAGAAGCAGGCGCTGTCTTATTATTCAACTTGCTCCCGCAAACCGGGCAGGCGGTGGTGGCGGCACAGGTTAATGAGCATTGGAGCCAGCAACATTATGATCTGCCACCCGCCTTTAATTTCAGTGCCTTTCACCTGCTGCGGCTGGAAATGAATAGTTCACACGTTCGCATAAGTTTGGATGGCAACATTTTGACTTGGGAAGGAAAGCTTGAAATGCCGGTTGACGTGCTTGTTTTGACGACCTCCAATGCCTCCGCAGAATTTGCTGGCTTGGCGCTGACCCATGGCTGGCAGGATTTTTTTGTAGCGGCGGAGGAAGACCCGCGAGCGTTGGAATGGCAAACGACTTCCAATGATGATCGCTGGCGTGTGGGTGAGCAACATCTCTGGTTTATCGGCCCGCACGGTGAGGCTTCGATTTTGACCAAAGGGCCATTGCCCGCTGATTATGAGTTGGTGATTAATGCCAAGCTGATGACGGAACCAGAACCTGGAGCAGTCTATGGCTTTTATCCGGCGCTGGGCACTGATGAGGCCAGCCCCTTATTGACTGTTGAACGGCAGGATGTCGGCTGGGTGTTGGTGGCCACCACTAAACTAAACAGGCAACTCTTTGCCTTACCTTCAAACTTCGATCCAGCAGTAACACAGCAATTTCGGTTTCGCAAAGAAAACGCGTTGCTTACTTTATCTCACGAAGCCACCTGGCTCGGTGAACTTGCAGTGCCAGCCAAGGCAATTTTAATTGGGTTGTATGGCTTTCGGGTTATCGCTGCGTTCGATATGGTGCGCGTCACTGCGCTTTAGCGCAAACATGGAAATCGTTGCTGCTTTTAAATTTGTTTTCTGAAGTACCACAAAACTTTTTTATTGTGATTCAAACCGAACTCAGTGTAATAATCTGCTGATATGAGTGAGTTGAATTTTAGCCCACACCCACGCAATTTTATTTGGGCCAGTGGAATCGAAGATACTTTTGTCCCCCAAACAAAAACGGGGCATCGAGCGCTTGATGAATATGAACTGATGGGGCATTACGAGCATTGGCGTGAAGACTTAGCGCTGTTGCGGGAAACTAACTTGCAGGCTGTCCGTTGGGGCGTCCCCTGGTATCGCGTGGAGCCTCAGCCGGGCGAATTTGACTGGCGCTGGACGGATGAAGTCATTCCGTATCTGGTCGAGGAGTTAAAGCTCACACCAATCATCGATTTAATGCATTATGGCTGCCCGTTTTGGCTGCGCAAGGAATTTGCAAATCCCGATTATCCACGTGCGGTGGCCGCTTATGCCGGCGCTTTCGCTCATCGTTACCAGTCTTTGCTCCGCTGGTATACGCCGCTCAACGAACCGTTGGTTAATGCGCTGATGTGTGGGCGTCGTGGAGTTTGGCCGCCCTATTTGCGCGGCGATCAAGGCTACATTCGCGTGATGCTGCAATTGGTCAAAGGCGTTCTGCGAACCGTCGCGGCAATTAAGGCGATTGACCCGCAAGCGATTATGGTACAGGTGGAGGCGACCGGACTCAGTCGGGCAATTCAACACGATTTAGAAATCTTAGCCCTGGAAGATCAACGACGCGGCTATCTTTTCTTTGACCTGATTACCGGGCAAGTTACCTCTGATCATCCGCTCTTTGGTTGGTTATTGCGCAACGGTGCTTCTCCACAGGAATTGTCAGACATTGCAAGCCGTCAGATTCCGATTGAAGTGTTGGGCATGAATTTTTATCCACAATGGTCTACCCAACAAATTTACTATGATCATAAAGGCCGTCTGGCTTATCGTTCAGTCGAACAGGATGGGGCTGGATTCGTTACCCTGATAGAGGATTACTATCATCGCTACCAAACCCCCATTCTGATTACCGAAACGAGTGCGCTTGGTTCAGAAGAAGATAGGTCGCGTTGGTTAACGGCTTCGGTGGCTGCCGTTAAGGGATTGCGCAGTCGTGGCATTCCTGTTATCGGCTACACGTGGTTTCCTCTCTTTACCATGGTGGATTGGCGTTATCGGCTCGGACGCCGCAACCTGGAGCGTTATTATATTGATCTGGGCTTGTACAAAATTGATGCCACTGAATCCGCCAAGCGCTGGCAGGCGACTTCTTTAGTTGAGCAAATTCGTGGTTACATTCACGATCCACTAAGTTCCATCGGTGCTTTGGAGACAATTCAGAGCAACTCTTAATAAATCTGCCCTAATGAATCTGATTATTGTCCTGTGCGGCCTGCTCGTTCAGCGTGGTCAGCCAGGATGGGCTTACGGCAGATTCACTCTCTTGTCCTGTTGCGTGGGCAGTGCCAATGCCGCCGGGCGCAGGCAGCAGGTTATTGATCATTCCTAAAAAATCCGCCGTCAGCCCTGGAAATAGTCCGTGCATTTTGGTTGCAAGTTTTGCCGGCAAGGAAAGAATCACTTCTGCCTCGCCATACCGACAGGCGCGCACGATGCGGCGCGCCGCGCTTTCAGCACTCATTGAAAGTAAAGGCAATGCATCACTAATACTGAACCAGGCATATTCAGCGCGATGTTGCCCCTTGAACGTCGCATTTCGTGGGCTGCCAGTTCGCATCAAGCCAGGGCAAACTGTAGTAACGAAGATGCCGTCTTTTTTCAATTCTGCTCGCAACCCTTCTGAAAGGCCGACCAGGGCAAACTTGCTGACGCTATAAGGCAACAAATGTGGCACACTAATTTTGCCACCAATCGAAGCGATGTTGACAATACGACCTGCCTGGCGAGCGCGCATCTCTGGTAAGACGGCGAGGATGGTAGCAAGCGCCGCCTGATAATTGGTTTGCATTGCATCCTGGAAATCGGCGTGCGTCATTGCCTCCATGGGACCAACGTTAATGAGACCTGCGTTATTGACCAGCACATCAATCCGACCATAATGCGTGCGAATAGCCTGGATCATTGCTTCGACTTCAAATGGCATAGTGATATCGCAGGGAATCGTCAGTATACGGTTGTCGGGCGCTGCCAAATCAGCTTTGGCGCACTCCAGCTCAGCAACATCCCGCGCACAAATTGCGATCTTAGCTCCAGCCCGCAGGAATTCACGCGCCATGATCAATCCTAGTCCGCGCGATCCGCCAGTAATTAATATCACTTTCTCACGTAAATCGAATTCCTTTCGGCGTTGCAACGCGGTATGCGCAAGGCAGGCGGCACCGATGCTTGCCACTGTTATGGTAGCAGCCTTATATTTATGCCGACGGGTTAGGGCAGATAGTTGTCTGAGGGTGTAATACTTGAGTAACTTCCGTACCAATAGATTCATAAACTTCTCAATAAAAGATTTGCCGTGTAGCGCCATAAGTCAAAGTCTTTAGCTCGCTACACGGCAAACCGTGCTTGCACCGTAATGTTATGCGTTCTTACTTTTCTGCTTTGCGCTTCGAATAACTTGCCAGCGTATCAGGAAAGGCACGAATTCCACTCGGTGCCGTGACCTTATTTTCCTGAAGAACTTCTTTCGCCGAAACTCCAGGCCCATAGGCATCGCGCATATCATCATTATCCTGCTTAATCACTACGCCTTTCAATTCAAGACCGGCAAACAAACCTTTACTCCGTGAATAAGAAAGAATCTGCGCATTCAAAGCTGCATCTGTTGCAGCACCAACTTGACGACCAACCGGGCCTGCTGCCACAGAAGCATCTGCACCCATAGTGAATTTATTTTTGAGCAAACTGTTAACGCCATCCTTGTTCATAACAAGGAAAACAAAATCAGTTGCCTGGGCCCCAATCTGTAACCCAATACTACCGCCACCCAGCGTAAAATATGCCGGTGCGCTCCAGGTATTGCCAACGCGACAACTCGCTACGCCACGTCCGCCACGTCCGCCGATAATAAACCCGGCTTTGAGAACCTGGGGGAAGACAGCAACACATTCTGCTTTATCCAGCAGGTCTTGCGGAACCGCCTTGTCAGGTGCGCCCATAATCTCATTGAAAACTTTAGCCGCCTTATCCGATTGCTCAATTTCATCTTTCATGTCACGCCTTTTTCCCCGCTCCTTGCTTGTTTCTTCGGCTTTGGCGGTTTCTTTCTGCTCTTTAGGCTCTTCCTGAGCTTGCGCCTGCACCTTCATAGTAATAGCAAAGGTACAACACAACGCCAGTGATAAAAAAATAGTTGATTTCAATTTCATTAGTATTCTCCATTCTGCTTGCAATAAATCTGTTTGTTGTTTTATTCCGGGGAACAACTTTCCGCACGGGGTACTTATCTATGCAATAGACGTGCCACTCAATAAATTATCGTCCAGCTTTTCCGAGTTACTTATTCTTTCTTAAAGAAGACTCATTTATTGGGCGTGTCAGGAGTTTTCTGTAAACGGCGTGGCGTTAAGTGACTAGCTGCGCCAGCGCTTCCAACGATAAGCGCTCTTCAAACAAGATGGCAAACTGTTGCAGGGCGGCTTTCCAGTTTTTGATCGGCATCGTCCATTTCTGACTGTTGCGCTCCAAGCCCAGATACAACAGGCGATAGACCGCTTCGTCATGCGGAAACGCGTTCCGGTTCTTGAGGATTTTGCGCAAGCTGAAATTTAAACTCTCAATCACATTGGTCGTGTAGACGGCTTGGCGAATCTCGGCAGGCAGCTCAAACATCGGCTTGACGCGACTCCAATTGGCGCGCCAGGATTTGGCAATGACCGGATATTTCCTGTCCCACTGGGTTTGAAAACGGTCCAGCGCTTGCAAGGCTTCGGCTTCGGTCACGGCTTGGTAAATCGGCTTCAAATCGGCAGCCACAGCTTTGCGCTCTTTGTCGTGGACGAAGCTCAAAGAGTGGCGCACCAGATGCACGACACAGGTCTGAATCGTGGCCTTGGGAAAGACACTGGCAATGGCTTCGGGCAAGCCTTTCAAGCCATCCACGCATAAGATCAGAATGTCGTTTACGCACCGGCCTTTGAGTTCGGTCAGGATTTGCAGCCAGAATTTCGCCCCTTCCTGCTGCCCCAACCACAGACCCAGCAGTTCTTTGCGCCCCTGTAAATTCACCCCCACCGCGACATACAAGGCCTTGGTCACGACCTTGCCCTCGTCGCGGACCTTCAAAAACAAAGCATCCAAATAGACGATGGGCCAGACCGCAGCGAGCGGACGTTGCCGCCACTCTTTCACGCCTGCGCTGACACTCTCGCAGACCGAAGAGATGAATTCGGGCGAGACTGCAATATCATATTTGGTCTGCAAAAAGCTCTGAATGTCGCGCGTACTCAGCCCGTGCGCGTACAAGCTCAGAATGGTTTCATCAAAGCCTTCCCAGCGCCGTTGATGCTTGCCGATCAGTTGGGGCGTGAATGCGCCGCGCCGATCATGCGGCACCTGGATGGTGACTTCGGCCTCGTCCGTGCGAATGGTTTTGGGCGTAGAACCATTGCGCGAGTTGCCGCTGTTGCGCCCGGCAGCCGCGTGTTTCTCGTAGCCCAGGTGATGTGTTAGTTCGCCTTGCAGCGCGTGTTCAATAAAGGCCTTGCGCAGGCCTTTCAGCAGGTCTTCTATTTCCCCTGCTGTCTGACGCTCGGCTAAGAGTTGTTGCAGTAATTGGCGGTCAAACGAGGGGACGGTTTTCGGTTTGGTGTCGGACATAAGTGTGACTTCCTTTCGGGAAAAAGAATAATTGACTTTGTCCGTTTACAGAAAACTTCTGATACGCCCCATTTATTACTCAATATTCTGGAAATGATAAGTTCACTTGTTGGCCTGTTTGCCGTCCTTGTTTAGAACACTTTATTGTATGGATTTGCTCCAGTTGTACGTTTTCCGATTAATTTCGCTTTGTTTGTGAGGAATGGCATTTTCCCTGTCGAATAATGGCTGGAAGTATTGTGCTGTTCCTTCAGGCGGCGGAATCTCCCGCACCAGAATTCCAAATTGTGAAAGGCAGTTGGTATATGACTTGCAGGTGAATAATAGTACAGGACAAATTGTTCTGTACATCTAATCAGTCAGAAAGGGGCCGCAAAAATATGATAGATCAAACTGATAAATGTGGGCACGATGAATGCCAGTGTTCCGCCCAGGCAGACACGGGATATTGTAGTGATCATTGTCAGCAGGTCAGCCTTCGCACGGAGCCGAAGTCCGATTGTGGTTGTGGGCACGCCAGTTGCGCTGCTGTAACGAAACCACAACCTGCCGGAGGCATACACTGAATAAGGCGCTTAAAGCCTCACGCTGCTAAATCATTCATGAGAAGCGCAAATAAATTATGCCTGCGCTCTGTTTATTACAGGTTCTCAGGTAGTGTGTCTGGAAAACTTTAACCGTATCCGTAAATAAAGCATTGGTGTTTCTTATCAGA
Source organism: Blastocatellia bacterium (assembly GCA_031371805.1). Lineage (GTDB taxonomy): Bacteria > Acidobacteriota > Blastocatellia > RBC074 > RBC074 > JAFDVL01. The sequence goes on from JANMKB010000502.1 coordinate 9,120, forward strand.
ACGAAGTGTATTATGTCCACGCATTTGCTCAACTTATCTTTTGTCGCTGGCGTTGCCGAACATTACCCTGTCTCCGCATAATTAACTTATTTATTTATAACCTGGCAATGAGTTATTGCTGATGTCAGGAACAGCTTTGTAATTCATGGCATTGTGCTTGCACTTATAGTCGTGTGTCGTGTGTTATATCCATCAACCCGGCAATAAATTTTCGGTTCGCATTGCGTGGATTAACAACCCGCAAGTAAATAAAAAGATGCGCACCTATTGACCAATAACAGGGAGGAAGTATGCAGAATAAAAATATCATTTCAGCAAGAGTGCTTAGCCTTTTTCTGGCTGGCCTGATCGTTACCATTGGAATAAGTTTGAGCGGTTGTACGGACGCGCGGGAAGCCAGCGGCACGTCAGGCACGCCAAAAGCTAAGATGAGCAATTCTGATTTGGAAAATGCAATCAAGACGAAGTTTGATGCCGATCCACAACTGAAAGCGGATGATTTAAGTGTTAGCGCTGATGCTGATCGCAATGAAGTAACTCTTTCAGGAACTGTCGAAACACAGGCGTTGCGGATGAGAGCCGTGGAACTAGCGAAGAGTGCGCATGCAGGTTTGGTTATTACTGACAAGGTTGATGTAAAGCCACGTGAATTAACGCGTGCAGAATGGACAGCAGATCAGGCGCGGGAAGAGCGCACAAAAGCAAAAGGCTACGGTGATACTATCGGCGATTCGCTGGATGATGCCTGGGTACATACCAAAATCGTCACGCAGTTAATTGGTAATTCTAAAACGCCCGAACGCAAGATCAACGTGGACGTTAATAAAAATGTCGTAACCTTGCGTGGTATGGTAGATAACATGGAAGAAAAAACAGAAGCTGAACGTGTTGCAAAGACTACTGAAGGGGTTACGCGGGTTAATAACCAGTTAAAAGTTGGTGCTGCCAAAACTGCCAGCCCGATGCCAGCAGCAACTAAAAAGTCGTAACTGAATAAGTTACATTAAAATATCAAGACAGTACGGATAATCACCTTGTCGAGGTAAGCCGGGTTACAGAATGTAAACCACATTACCCGACAGGTGACGGTCATTGCCGCAAGCAATCAGGCTTTAGTCATTATCCTTACTTAAATCAGTACAGGAAATAACCAAGAGGAAGTTGAGGGGAAAAGATGGCACAATGTGAAGTATGTGGTAATGACTATCATCTGTCATTTGAAATTATTACGGCAGGATCGAAATATACCTTTGATTGCTTTGAGTGCGCGATTCATAAACTGGCTCCGATCTGTAGCCATTGCGGCTGCAAAATCATCGGACACGGCAGTGAAGCAAATAATAATTTTTATTGCTGTGCCAGTTGTGCTCGTTATAAGGGTGTTAGCACGGTGAAAGATGATGCCTGAGTTAACTCAGACTGAACGAAAGGATTGTGCTTTAATTATTACCTTTAGATAGCAATGGCAGGGAAGGCACTAATTAATACAGATGCATTAATTAGTGCCTTCCCTGCCATTGCGCTGTCATTTATTTATACCATTTGTGCACGTTCGACTGGCGCACCTGCCACGCACACTGCATGTCCGCAACCACAGATTGTTTCAAATTCAGGTGCAGTTTCACAATGTGGGCTACACCACTTCTCTCCCTCGACCACCGTACAGTTACAGCCAGGATGGGCACATGGATGGTCAGTTTTATTATCTGTCATAGCTTGCTCTCCTTTTAATAATAAAATATTGCTACAGAATCTTGCTATGACCCGAAATGAGTCCAGTTTGCCAGCAAATATTCTCCAGCAGGATTACCCTCATTACGGAGAGGCAAACAGCGAGCCAGGTGTTTGCCAGAAAGACTTAAGCGGCGAATATTAATCTGGTCTGTTATTTGCAAGGAGTGAGAATCTATCGCTATCAGGTGTGTACCTGTATTCATTATGTCCGTTAGGCGAACCTGACTGTATCTAATAAGTACGATTATTGTACGTCATTTCTGCTCTACGCCTTTTAGTTTGAAGGAGAAAAAATGTTACGCAGCATAAATAAATTGAATGATAGTAAGATCATTGCAGTTGATGGCGAGATTGGTAGTGTGGATTACTTTTTCTTTGATGATGAAGCTTGGGCAATTCGTTATCTGGTTGTGAATACGGGCAACTGGCTGACCGGACGCCAGGTATTAATTTCTCATCATTCAATCAGCAGAGTGGATTGGGTAGAAGGTGGAGTGTATGTTTCGCTAACGATGAAACAGGTCGAACAAAGCCCTGCGATTGATGTCCTGAAACCAATCTCGCGCCTTCAGGAGGCAGCTTTTCTTAATTATTACGAACATCCTTATTATTGGGACAGCGCCGACTTATGGGCAACGGCCGCAGCTCCTGACTTAATACATACAGCAGGTGCTGTACAAGCTGATACTGCATCTATTAGTGAGAGTACAACATCAGTTAACGATACGCGATTACGCAGCACAGAAACTGTCTCAGGTTACCCTATTGCAGCATTGGATGGCGAACTTGGGCATGTTGAGGATTTTGTTGTGGATGATGAAAGCTGGGCGATTCGTTATCTGGTTGTTGCAACTCGCAACTGGTGGCCGGGAAAGAAAGTTATTATCGCGCCGCAATGGATCAATTCTGTCAACTGGCGCGACACAAAAGTGCATGTGAATTTAACCCGCGAGGCAATTAAAGGAAGCCCGGAATTCAGTGAAGCAACGCTGATTTCGCGTGAGTACGAAAATCAACTTTATCGGTATTACGGTCATCCGGGATATTGGCAGGATTAACGAGGAGGTAAGTTATGGCGATGAATATTGATGTAGTCTGTGGGATGAAAATTGAAGAAGAGGATGCCATTAAAACGTCAGAGTATCTCAATCGCACTTATTACTTTTGTTCAGAAGATTGTCAGCATAAGTTTGATCAAAAACCGGAGCAATATATTGTCAAAACCGGAATCGGAAGCTCCAGCGCGACTGATCTGGATGAAACCAGTTAACAGGATTCGCCACAAAGAACACAACTGTATTCTTTGTGGCGAATTACTGGAACAAGCGAGTTTTTGAGTAGTTAATTTCCCTCAGCCTTACGAGCTTGCGAACCTTCCACTTCTAATTCATTTTTTACTTCAAATACACCTGATACACCTCTTGCTTTAATATTGGCATAATTTCTGTCAGCTTCTGAACTGACAATGCCTTTCAACATTACTTTTCCATTGTTAACAATAATATGAATAGATGGATTGGCTCCGAGTGCATAACGGAAAAGCTGCGAATTACCATTAAAAAGCGTGTTGTATAAGGCGCGTCGAATTCGATCATCATTTGGCGAAAGTGGCAGCACCTGAATATCGCTTTTCAGCCCATTGACACCTTCTATTTCTTTAACTCGTGCTTCGGCATCAGATTTTGTCGTAGGGCGGACAACCCAGCCGCGCAAAATAACCTGACCATCCGGGCCAACATTACCTTCCAGCCAATCAAAAACCCCGTACCAGGGAAGCGTCAGCAGTTCATGCCGAATCTCTTTTACTAAGCGGGCTGTTTCACGCGAATTATCGCTGCTCCGTTGTACTTTTACATCGGAACGCTGCGCCACGGCGCTCAGCTGAAACACTGTCAGGCTTATTCCTATAACCAGTAAAAATATACTAAATCCAAGCTTGCTATTCTGTTGCATAAAATATTCTCCCTCCTGTAAATTGTTTATTCATACAGTACAAGTAGTTGAGCAACCCTCGTGCCAGAAAAACTTTAAGTACCTCACTTGCACGAAGTAAGAGCGTGAGAACGATGCGCACTTACCTTGTGCAGGCTTCTGCATCAAGCCTGAGAGCTTTTCCGTCTCAGGCATTGCTTTGGCACAAGACTTGCTCTAGATCCATTTGGTTTAATGAAATTTAGAATTATTAATTATTCGTTGCTGTTTTCCTCTGCAAAGGCAGATGAAAGTGACTGAATTTTTGTGGGGATATAATGCGTGGAAAGAAGGTGGCGGAAAAGTCGAACCGATTAGTTAGAATGATAAATTTTTACTTACAGGCAATTGGTTAAGTCCTCTTTGACCAATTACGAAGCTTCCCCTGCGTTTTAACATAGTTTTCGCTAGTCTGTTTTTAGCGATTACATATTGGAGGTTACGAAATGAGAAAAATATTACTTTTTACTTTTGGATTGTTGATAACATGGGTCGTCGTCGTTAACTTTGCGCAGGCGCAAAAGAAAAAAGCACCGGACATGGAACACGGCGGACAGCCTATGACAGTTTCCCTGACAGGATCAGCCGAAGTACCAGGACCAGGTGATACGGATGGAACGGGTTCAGCTACGATAACGCTCAATCATGGACAAAGGAAAGTTTGTTATGAGTTGTCAGTGGCAAATATTGAGAAAGCTACTGCCGCTCATATTCATAAAGGCGCTGTGGGTAAGGCTGGAGATGTAAAGGTCCCGCTGACAGCCGCCGCTGACGGTTCCTGGAAAGGATGTGCGAAAGCTGATAAGGAGTTGATCAAAGACATCATGCAGAATCCAGCCAATTACTATGTTAATGTCCATACCGCAGATTTCCCGAAAGGGGCAATTCGCGGTCAGCTTGGTAAGTAATTACAAGCTCGAAAAAGCAACTTTAAAGGCGCCGGGATGATTTTCCCGGCGCCTTTCTTGTCGTCTGAAACTTACTCTGTATTCCAAACATCCAAACAGCTCAGCTCAGGCATATGTATTGCACAGTGATGGATAGCAGTACAGTTACCCCATGATGGAGCAACTGTACTGCACAATTAACTGCTTTGTGTATTACTTAAAGACATGACTGTCTGTGAATCAGTACACTGAGATTCAGAGACTTAAATTAGCGAGAAGAATCAATGTCGAAGCATTTTTATTCTTTGACTGTTCTGGTGAGTACAGTTTTGTCTGTACTTACACTTAGTGCATGTCAGCCTCCCAAACCGGTTGCTAAAAACGCAACTCTGGATACTACGCAATTAAGTAATGATATTGGACAGTGGAAAGTAATTCCATCTGCGGGGACAAAGTTTGTAGTCACTGCTTATTTGATTTAACCGAAAAGATTGTTGCCGCACGCAAATTGCCAGTGACAAAAGAGCAGATTGAGCAGGTCAGGACAAATACGGAACGGCGCGCAGTCAAGCCTGATCCGCCGCTTTGGGGGGACATTAATTACGATATGTTTACGAGCGCCAGAAAAATGAGTTGGCAAGTCTGCGCAATAAACTGGATGGCAGCGGTGTAGCGTTGGTTGATGAGAGGATGCTCAAACAAATGCTGGGTCGTGTGAACCGCAAGCAGGAGTTTGCCGACCTGAAAGCGGGGCGTGCGCTGGCGGTCGGCAGACAAGTCCCACTCACCGATGCGCTGGAGCAAAAGCCGGATGCGTAAACAGAATAATAGGGATGCCAAATGGTTCCGCCGGGTTTGAAGTATGATAGCAAAAGAAACAATTACACCTGCACCGATAGCCAGGCCGGAATGGAGACTGCTGACGTTATTGAATAACACCTTCGAGTGGTTTGGCGAGTTAGGAGTATTTCTGGTGCGCGTCATCCGTGCCGCCCTCACACCGCCGTATGAGGGCCGGGAGTTACTGCGGCAGTTGGACGAAATTGGAGCGAAATCGCTGCCACTGGTGGCACTGGCGGGTGGTGCGATTGGGGTCGTGTTATCGCTGCAAACACGCGACAGCTTGGTGCGTTTTGGCGCGAAATCTTATTTACCTATCGTCATTGTTATTTCAATTATTAAAGAGAGCGGGCCGATTATCACAGCCCTGGTGATGAGTGGGCGCATCGGCGCCGGCATTGGGGCTGAGCTGGGTTCGATGAAAGTGACCGAGCAAATTGATGCGATTGAGGCTTCGGCGGTTAATCCACATAGGTTTTTGGTAGTGACGCGCATTCTGGCTTGTATGTTGATGGTGCCACTGTTGACGCTCGTGGCGGATTGCTGTGGCATTCTGGCAGGCTGGCTGGCGAATACATTGGTGGAAAAAACACCGCTCCAGCTTTTTATCAGTAAAGGATTTGAAACAATCGGCTTTGATGATTTGTTGCCCTCGCTTTTTAAGGCTTTGGTTTTCGGTTTTATCATTGGTCTGGTGGGATGTTTTCAGGGGATGCGGACGAGCGGCGGCACTGAAGGCGTAGGGCGTGCTTCGACCAGTGCGGTGGTGCTCTCATCGTTGTTTGTGATCCTGGCAGATGTGGTGTTGGTGCGGTTGATTCTAATGCTTTATCCCTAACTTTTCAGCACCGCGAACAAGCAGAACCAGATGATTATGGAGAGACAAGATAACAAAGATGACGCAGCGATTCGCACGCAGGATTTGCGCAAAGCGTTTGGCGAACAGGTCGTTCTAAATGGCGTCAGCTTAGCCGTTCCACGCGGTCAAACGTTGATCGTGCTGGGGCGCAGCGGAACAGGCAAAAGCGTCCTGCTGAAACTGCTGATCGGATTGCAGAAACCGGATGACGGCACGATTGAAATTAATGGCGCAGAGATTACGAAATTACCGCTGAACGAACTGAATGAAATGCGGAAGAAAATGGGCTTCCTGTTTCAGAACGCGGCGCTTTACGACTCCTTGACGGTCGAGGAAAACGTCGCTTTTCCACTGCGCCGTCATACGAAAATGAAAGGCGGCGAGCTACAGGATCGCGTGCGGGAATTGCTGGCGCGCGTCGGTATGGAAGAGGCGATGAAGAAAATGCCAGCGGATATTTCCGGCGGGATGAAAAAACGCGTTGGATTGGCGCGGGCACTGGCGCTTGATCCTGAAATCATGCTGCTGGATGAGCCGAACGCCGGACTTGACCCAATTACTGCGACTGAAATTGATGAATTAATTCGTGAGTTACAACAGGAACGCAGCATTACTTCGGTGGTTGTGACCCACGATATGCGCAGCGTTGATACTGTCGCAGACCGCGTGGCGATGTTGAATAAAGGGAGCATTGTGATTGAAGGAACGCCCGAAGAATTACACCAAAGCGACGATCCGTTTGTCATGAAGTTTATGCAGGAAAAAAGGGAGGAAAAATAATGTCCAGAATGGCACGTCTGGGAGCTTTCATTTTTGCGGCGCTGTTTATTTTCGCACTGACAGTTTTTCTGATCGGCGAGAAGCAGTTACTTTTTAGTCGTACTTATCATCTGAAAACTACTTTCGATAATGTGGCGGGACTCGACGAAGGAGCGCCCGTGCGCGTGGGTGGTGTGCGGATCGGCACAGTGGAAAAGATTCGTTTGCCCAGTCGCCCCGCCGAGAAAATTCTGATTGAAATGCAGCTTGAAGATTCGACACACGCTGTCTTACGAAAAGACTCAGTGGTGGCGATTGAGACCGAAGGATTGCTCGGCAGCAAATACATGGAAATTTCGTTTGGTTCGGCGCAGGGTGAGGCGTTGCGCGAGGGAGACCTGTTACAGAGCCGTCCGCCGCTGGATTACGCCGATATTGCGCGTAAAGCCAGTAATACAATTGATACCGCCAAACAGGCGATTGAGGCAGCTAAAGATGCGGTGGATTCATCCAAAATCGCCATCGGAAATCTCAACGGCGCGACCAGGGACTTTAAATCTATCACAGGGAAAATTGATAAAGGTGAAGGAACAATTGGCGCGTTTGTGAATGACAAAAGGACGTTCGAGAATATCAATAGTATGACTGCCTCATTGAAGGATGTGGTTGACGAAGCGAAGATTGGTGTCGTGTCGTTCCAGGAAAACATGGAGGCGCTGAAACATAACTTTTTGCTGCGCGGCTTTTTTAAGGATCGTGGTTACTTCGATTCCGCTGACCTGATGCGTTATGCGATTGAACGCTTGCCGGAAGAAGCGCCAGTCAGGAAATTTGTTATTACGAACAAAGACCTGTTCGATAAACCAAACAATGCAAAATTGGATAAAGAGAAACTGTTGAATGAGGCAGGAAAGTATCTTGAAAGCAACAAATTTGGCTTTGTTGTGATTGTCGCTCGCACCGGAGAACAAGGTAGTAAAGAGGAAAATCTCAAGCTTTCGCAAGCGCGTGCGGCGGTCGTGCGGGACTATTTAGCCGAAAAATTCAAAATTGACGATTCCCGGATCAAAACGCTTGGCTTAGGTGAAGGCGCAGAGGCAGGGAAAGACGGCGAAGTGGAAATTTTGATCTATGCCAATGATAGCAACGGTCGTGTCGTTGAGGTGAAATCTAAATAACCTATTCAATTTTCAGCCGACAGAACTAAAAAAGTACTACATGCTGACTCTGTGTATCCGATTCGATCATTACTGGCAATAATTTAGTACACTGGTTGTTTTACCATCAAATTCAGCATCACAAAATGTCAGTAATCAGGTGGCTTTTTGACTGGCTTACTGGTTGCATACATGCGGGGCGGAGGAAAAATATGCAGCTTGAGGCAGAAATTATCTCTTCGGCAGTAACTTTGCCAATGAAGATCGAAATGGAATTCGCTACTGCAGAAAAACCTGTTGTGCTGGTGACGGGTAGCGCTGGATTTATCGGTGCCAAATTTGTTACTGCCGCCGCGCCGCATTATCGCGTAGTCGGGCTGGATATCAACCCACCAGCTTCAGAGGTTGAAGGAACAGAATGGATCGCCTGTGATTTCACTCAGGAAGCGAGCGTAAGTCAGGCGCTGAACGTAGTACAGGAAAAATACGGCTCACATTTGGCGAGTGTAATTCATCTGGCTGCCTATTATGATTTTTCCGGTGCGCCCAATTCGCTTTATCGTGAACTGACGATTGAAGGCACACAACGCCTGCTGCGTGGCCTGCAACAATTTCAGGTTGAGCAGTTTGTTTTTTCGAGTACGTTGCTGGTAATGAAACCAGTCGTCGGTGAAGACGAAACTATTACAGAACGATCTCCGATTGAAACGATTGCGGAGGCTGAAGGTTATCCACGCTCCAGCCTTGAAGCTGAGGCTGCCATTCGGCTGGAACATCATGCGATTCCGGTCGTGATTTTGCGCCTTGCTGATGTGTATGATGAGGCGGGGCATTCGCTGCCAATTGCGCAACAAATCAGCCGCATTTATGAGGAAAAGCTGGAAAGCTATTTCTTCCCCGGTGAGTCCGAGCATGGGCAGGCATTCGTGCATCTTGATGATCTGGTGGATTGTTTTTTGCGCGTTATTGAATTGCGGAGCGAACTTGGCCCTTATGAAATCTTTTTAATCGCCGAACCGGATGTTATGAGTTATGCCGAATTGCAGGAGCAAATCGGCGCTTTGCTGCATGGCTCTGAATGGCCGACGATCCGCATTCCGAAAGTCGTTGCCAAAGCGGGAGCCTGGGCGCAGGAAAAGCTGCTGGGACAGGAAACGTCTATCAACTCACGAATGATGGATTTGGCGGATACGCATTATCCGGTAGAAAGCGAACGGGCGCGTCGTCGTCTGGGTTGGAAACCACAACATACATTGCGCGATACACTGAGTAAAATAACCGGCAGCCTGATTGAAAATCCTGAGCATTGGTATGATGTCAATGGACTAATGAAACCTGAAAACGAAAAATTGCGAAAGTAGAGTTACAAGGTGAAGCAAAAGGGAAGACCTGACCCGAACTGCCTGGTACGGCTGCGCAGAAGTCCTGGTCAGTTACAATTGGCGCAGCGCGGGCCAGGGGTTTCACGGAAAAGAAAATATCAACACAAACAAAGAGGAGGAACATTATGCCAGTTAGAACGGCTGAAGCTGAATGGAATGGAACTTTGATGCAGGGCACGGGCACAATGAAACTTGGTAGTGGAGCATTTGAGGGGGCGTATTCATTTCGCTCACGCATGGAAGAAGGAACAGGGACAAACCCCGAAGAGTTGATCGGGGCCGCGCACGCGGGCTGTTTTTCGATGGCGTTGTCCGCCCAATTAACCAGCGCAAATATTACGCCGACACGCATTCATACAACCGCACAGGTACATTTTGACAAGGTCGAAAGCGGTTTTGCCCTTACACGAATTGATCTCACGACGCAGGTCGAAGCGCCGCAACTTGATGACGCCACTTTGCAAAAACATGCGCAGGAGGCCAAAGAGAATTGTCCGGTCTCAAGGGCGCTGACCGGAACGCAGATCAGTTTACAGGCGAAACTTTTGTGAGCGGTAAACCGAAGTGTGCATGTTGCGCCAATCAAATTAAATCAAATTACAGGAGGTCTAAATGAACTATCAAATTAATACTCAGGCTCTGCCGGATTATCCAATTCCACAACCGGAACACCCGGAACCACTCTGGCCGGATTTTCCCATTCCACAACCGGAGCGACCTGAACCAGGGATGCCTGATCCACAACCACCACCACCACCGTATGATCCAATCGACCCTGACAATCCTGTCCCGCAACCTGTGATCGAAATGTGAAAATATGTTTATTCATTCGCTCTGCACTATTTATGCAGAGCGAATAAACAGGGGCAGAGAATGAGAGCAGATTAACGTGCTGTCCGTGGTTGAGAATCTGGACTGCTCTTTTTTGCTCCTTTTGTCGCTGGAGCTTTTTTAGTCGTTTTTCCCCGACCGGAACCACTCTTCTTACCACCACCATCAATTTTATTGACGGTAGCCCAAGCCCGCGCCTCCGCTTCATTTTCAGGTGTACCGCGTTCGCGGTAAGTTTCCTCAATATGTTCGGCCTGGCGTTTTTGTTTGTCGGTATATTTGTCTTTATCTCCCTGTGGCATAAATGTCTCCTTTTAAGTTTTTGCCTGCCAGTGATAGAACGCAGTTTCCTGATCCACTTGCAACTTTTCGATGATTATGAAAGCAGATGCTGTGCCAAAAATTTTGTTATCTTTTCTTTAATGACAGAAATCGTTCATTGAGTCGTGCTAAGTCAGAGGTGCAACGTATGCCGGGCAAACGAGTGTCCTTATTTTGACCGGAATAGTTTATTTGCAGGACACCATAGGTTAAAATTGAATAAGATTGCTGCCAATCGGCTGGCACGAATTTTGCTACTTACGAAGTGTCACTGAAATAGCTATTAATCGTACCTCACTGTCACTTCAGGCGATGATTGTAATAGCGGTATTGAGTTAGCTTACTTAAATTTATTTTGTTGAAGTAGAGGTGTTGCTGGCTGTAGCGACGCCTGAACATATGGGTAAAAGACAGCAAACTTAAAATGTGTCCGTCTGTTGTCCGAGGAGTAAAATCATGAACACGGCTCTTCAGCTTATTAACGATCCCACCATTGTGGAATCTGAAGAAAGACCAGGGATTAATAACTTAATACTTCTTCCCGCCGCACAATTGTCACGTGACAATTTACAACTTCGAGTTGTGATCAGGTCGTTGCGTGAGGAATTGGCGCGAGTAGAACATTCTCTCGCTGCCCATAAGATTCTGCTCCAAAATGTCAGAATACGAGAATCTGAATTACGCGCAGAATGGATGGCGAACAGGCAATAGTGCCGCTTCAGGCTAATAGTTAGTTTGTAATCTATTATCTCCCCTGATGGCTGAAAAGCTCAGACATTGCGGCGCGTCAATAAACTGATTATCGCGACAAATAAGGCGGAACCAACAATTGACCAGATAATGGGAAATGATTGTCCGCCGATGCGGAAGGGGAAAAGCTCAGGCCAGCCTAATGAATGCGCCAGCCAGTCACCGATCATCGCTCCGATAAATCCAATCGCGATAGAACCCACCCCGACTAAACCCCGCAATTGCTTGTCCGATCAATCCACAAATGCCAGCAACCAGTAATAAAACCAGTAATCCGACTACAGTCATAACTTCCCACCCTTATTTCTCGACGGCATAATAAAGGCCACTGTTGCGTAAGAAAAAGGGACAAACAGACGTTGCTTTTCGACTCGCTGCTTACCCCCTATTGACCAACTATTATTCGTGTGCTTCAAGTATTAATGTCAGCCAACTAACCACCATTGAACAGCGTTTATATTTATAGTTGATCTGTTCGTTTTTTACTTTTGTCTGTTCGCTTTACAGGCGGAAGTGTCCTGCTTTCAACCGCCTGTTTTCTCATCTTAGTTTGTTTACTAAACCAACGCGATAAAGTTTACCCAATCGGGCGGCGTCCCGTGAAAAGCTGAATCAGTAATACAACGGCTGCTACAACCAGTAATAAATGAATCAGGCTACCACCGACAGAACCGATGAAACCCAGCAGCCAAAGAACCAGAATAATCGCAAAAATTGTCCACAACATAAACGTTTCTCCTTTTGTTTATAACCATTCACTTCTAGTTATCTCTAACTGGCAGATGCCAGTACCTGATCATAGGGCAAGCGGTATGCCGTAACTTTTCGATCATTTCTATTCATTGGATAAAGGTGTACTACAAATAAGCAGCCAGCCGACGTAATGTTCGGTTTTTTACCGGGCTGCATTTATTGCATACAACTTATAGGGAGAGAATAGGAGGAAAGGGGCAAAAACATTTGTGGCCTGCGCTTTGCAATACATTGTAGCGTGGTTTGAGGTAGGAATAGCGATCTCCTACTTGTTTGAATTGGCAGTTTGCTACCTTGTGGGGACGGGGTAGTAATATTCGAGTTCGACAACCTGGAATTTGTCGCTGCTGAACAAATTAAGCAACTGGTACAACAACGGGGAAATTGCAGGTTGTCGAAATTTTTACGCAGTAATAATTTAGCTTGCTGGGAGATTTTGAAAGATATATGGGAATCCGGTCAGACCGCAATAAATTCCCGACTTGAACTATAAAAATTAATGCTACAGAAAAAGTAATTAAAGCTGTCTGTAGCTGTATTCTCCTGAGAGAAAAAGTGGGCAGACAGGTTTTTACTTATGAGTAATCTTATGAATCAACAACAAGAAGAAGGTTTTGAATCGGTTGGGCAAACGTGGACGCGTGCAAAGTCAACGCCGGAATCTATGTTTGACCGCGCCAAAAAAACAGCCGCAGATAAATTACATCAGGCTGCCCAGGCGTTGCATGATAAAAGCGAAAATCGCAGCGAGCAGATCCTGGGACAGGAAGTTGAGCAATATGGACACCGCACGGCAGACTGGTTGAATCGCACGGCTGATTATGTCGGCGAAGCAAATCCACAGCAAATTAAAGCTGATCTGGAAAAACATGTACAACAAAACCCTGGTCGCACGCTCCTGATTGCTGGCGGTATCGGACTATTATTAGGCGCAATGTTCAGGCGGAGGTAAGACCAGTGCTACACGAATCAGTACATATGGCTCAAATCAGAGAACAAGGTGAATCGCTGGGTGATTTGTTAACTAATTTAGCGGCTCATTCTGCGGGCCTGGTGCAGGATGAATTTATGCTGGCGCGACAGGAAATTCGTGAAAAGGTCAGCCTCTATCAGCCAGCATTGTTATTGCTGCTATTGGGAGGCATAACCAGTTTTATCGCGCTTTTGTCCTTATGCGCAGCCTTTATTCTTTGGTTGGGGCAGCATATTGAACCCTGGCTGGCAGCGGCAGTAACAGGCTTGGGTCTGGCTGTGATTGGAACGATAATTTTGCTGATTGCACGCAATGAATTTGGACAATTGAATCTTAAACCGGAACAAACCCTGAAAACGCTGGAGGAGAACAAGGAATGGTTGAAAGACATGAGTCAGTAACCCGTAGTGATTACGATGATGGAGGGAGTAAGCGTACTTCTGATGAAATTCGTCAGGACATCGCGGCGCGACGCGAATCAATTACTGAAGCGGTAGACAAGTTAAGTGAGCGAGTTAATCGCACTCTGGACTGGCGCGCCTATGTGACTGAATACCCGCTGGTTGCGACCGGACTGGCAGCTGGCATTGGAGTTTTGGCAGCGGGTATCTTCAGGCCACGTGCTACACCGAGAGAGCGTATTTTAGCGGCCTTGTCAGAAACAGTTGAAGATGTAACCGGACGCTTTCGCGAGCAGTTGGAGCAGCTTCCATCACAACAAGTTAGTTCCAGACAATCAATGCAGGCCATGGCAGCGGCGCTGGTGGTGAAAGCGGTGGCACGTTATGTGAGTAATAGGATAGTAGGAACACCTGACACTAATCGTGATTCTACCCGATTGTCAACTCCTGCTCCACGGGAAGAAAATGCGATTCATTCGGCTTCCGGTTTTGAATAACGCACAGGCAGTATTCCGCCGGAAGATTTTATATACAAAACCTGTTAACTCAGGGAGGAATTATGGAAAACAAACAAACACCAGAAAAACCAGTCGGAAGTGAAATGAATAAACCTGTCACTGCCACGATGCCAGGACAAGCGGGAAATCAGCCTGGAAGTGGACAATCAACCGGTAGTAGCGCGACACAACAGGCACGCCATCAGGAAGCCGGACAAAAGCCCGCGCAGCAGACTGAAGAGCAATGGAATGAAATGAAAGAGCGTGGTGCAGAGGTAGTAGATAAAGCAAAACAGACGGTAACAGATGCCTATAAGCGCACCAGCGAGACTTTGAATGAAGGCTATGAACAGGCGAAAGACTATGGGCGGGAAAATCCCGGGCAGACCGCGCTCGTGATGTTTGGCGTTGGTATCGGCGTTGGCATCTGGCTGGCGAATGGTATGAGTTCGCGCAGCCGTGCCAGCCGTATCGTGCCGCCCGTAATGAATGCGTTGTCTGATATTGCAATGCAACTTTTTCGGTAACCGGTAAAGGCGGAACTGGCATTTGAAACCATAGCTAACCAAAAATGCAATTGCTTTAGGGCAGCAACTGAATTAGCTACAAGGATTTTCGTGCCCTCCTGTTTATGCCGGAGACAGCAGCAGCGTAGTCAGTGGAACAACATGGTATGAGTATCAGGTTGACGTCCAAGGGGAGGAAGTTGGTTTGTCGTTTCACGCCAATGTTATCCACTGACTACGCTGCTGTTTACATTACTTACGCAGATAGATTGAAAATATAAGAGAACTGGCTAAGTGGTTCAGAGTGCTGATAGCAGGACTTTAAAGTAAGCACAACTGAACTCAGTACTAAAATAATGTCCGTTTTATAACTGAAAAGGTCTGGCACTGGACAACTTTATTTATTCCAATTCTTAATCCGGCTCTTCATCCTTACCTTTGACCGCTCTTTAATCCTCAACCGAGGTCTTTGAATTGAGTTTATGTCTCAATCTAACTCCCAGCTTCCTTCCATCTTCAGGTGGTTGCCAATGACCGCTAGTGGAACCGTGATTACAATTGTTTGTCTGGCATTAATTTGCTGGGTAGTGCAAATTTCGTCCCTGAAAACCGTTATTCCCGGCTGGACGCCGATGGTTCCGGTGACGGCTCTTTGTTTTATGCTTGCTGGATTCTGTCTCTGGTGTCAAACCAATCCAAAGCTGGCAGGAGAAACTGTTGCTTTGACCAGAGGACTCGCCATCCTCATCGGAGTAATCGCACTTTTTACTCTGACTGAATTTTTACTGGGGTGGGATGTGGGGCTGGAACGATGGCTGCTTACTACCAGTGGCGCGAGTGGTGGGCGTGGTTTATTCGGGCATATGTCACCGAATACTGCGCTGGCTTTTCTGCTCGAAAGTTGTGCGCTGTTATTACTGAATTATGAAACCCAGCGCTATGGTCGTCCGGCGCAGAACCTCGCCTTTATTGCCGGAATGCTTTCCTGGCTGACTTTGTTGGGTTATATCTACCGCGTCACACCTGTTGATCGCCTTGATTTTGATCCAGGGATGGCCCTGGATACGGCGATTGCCATGATTATTCTCTCCGTGGGGATTTTAGCAACGCACCCGGAGCGGGGACTCATGAGAGTCATTACCAGTGATAGTGCGGGCGGATTTCTGGCCCGAAGATTATTACCAGCCGCTTTAATTGTGCCGTCGGTATTAGGGT
>JANMKB010000577.1:0-5342 GCA_031371805.1 Blastocatellia bacterium
GCCTGTGCGCAATGCCATCAGCCAAATGACATCGCGCCGTTTTCTGTGCTGAGTTACAAAGATGTGCGGCCCTGGGCAAAATCCATCCGTGAAAAAGTCGTCAACCGGGAAATGCCGCCCTGGCATGCGGATCCGCATTACGGAAATTTCTCGAATGAAATGAAACTCACGCAAACTGAAATTGACACCATCGTCGCGTGGGTAGATGGCGGCGCTCCTGAAGGCAATCCGAAAGATTTACCAAAATTACCAAACCCGAAAGAAACCTGGGAAATTGGCAAACCTGATGTTGTTCTTGCCATGCCAAAAGCTTACCAGCTTCCGGCAAAGGGCGCGGACGATTATATTTATTTTCGCATCCCGACCAATTTTACCGAAGACAAATGGATTCAGGCTTCGGAATTTCGCCCCGGCAACAAACGCGTCGTCCATCACGCCGTGATTTTTGTCGAGACGCCGATGATATTTAAAGCGGCGCAGGACGAAGCCAGAAGAAACGGCGGCGACGTGACCAATCCGCTTACTCTTTTCAATGACAATCCGGGGCCGGATGAATTTCGTGATGGCACGGTCAATCGCACGAAGCCGGAAGCGCCGGTAATAAACGATGCCTGTGGCGCAAAGAGAAATTCAGGCGGCGGTGGCGTACCGTTACTGTCGGCTTATGCGCCGGGCAGAAATGCGGATGTTTACCCCCTGGGGACAGCCAAAAAAATTCCTGCGGGATCAAATTTGATCTTTCAGATGCACTATTCAAAAAATACCGGCAAACCGGAAAGTGATCTCACCAGTATCGCGTTGTCATTCGCCAAACAACCGGTCGAGAAAATCGTCGAGACGATGCTGGTGATGAATAATCGCTTTGCGATTCCGGCAGGCGCAGAGAACCACGAAGCCAATGCCTGCACCAACATTCGGCGCGATCTCGAACTGGTCAATTACATGCCGCACATGCATGTGCGTGGTAAGGCGATGAAATACGAAGTTATTTATCCCGACGGCAAACGCGAAACATTGCTGGATGTCGGGCGCTACAATTTCAACTGGCAGACACTTTATAAACTCAAAAACCCTGTGGCGATTCCCAAAGGTTCGCGGCTGATGGTTTCGGCAGTATTTGATAATTCAACGAAAAATAAGCTGAATCCTGATCCGACAAAAATTGTCCGTTTTGGCGAACCTACCTACGACGAAATGTTAGTCGGGTTCATTGATTACGCCCGCCCCAAACCAATAGAAAAAACTGTCGCCAAAGTTGAGGCCAGCATCCTGGAAAAATATGTTGGCGATTATTCGATGGGGATGGGGCCAACGTTCAAGATCACGCTTGATCACGGAACCTTGTATTTCAGTGTTCCCGGACAGCCCGCATTACCCGCGACGCCAACCTCTGAAACTGATTTTTTTTTTAAGGAAGTCGAGGATGGAGCGGTCACGTTTGTGAAAAATGAACAAGGCGAAATCACCAGCTTACAAGCCGAATTCGGAACACAAAAATTAAAGGCCAGGCGCGTCGTGAAAACTGCGACAAGCAGCGAACAGAAGTAAAATCATAACCATCTGTAGTAGTGGGCAGGCATCGCCCGTCCGCTACTACAATGTTACTGCCACGGTTTTTTCTACCTATAATTTTTATTCAACCCTCAAATCATCTTGCTTACGACAAAGAGTTTGGGTAACAATCTCTGCACCCATATTAAAGTTCAATCACTCTTCAGGAGGTTCATCATGAATAGTCGTCGCAAGTTCTTTAAGGATTCCGTTGTTTCCAGCGTAGCCGGAATTACCGCTTTTAAATTTCTCGCAAACCCTGCCACAGCGAGTACCGCAATTTCTTACTCGCGTATTCAGGGCGCAAACAAACGCATCCGCGTTGGATTAATCGGATGCGGCGGTCAGGGCACGCAAGACTTACGCAAAATGATTTCTATACCGAACGTTGAATGTGTCGCGCTCTGTGATGTAGATGATTCACAAGTTGAGAAGGCTGCCGCGATGGCTGCTAAACAAGCCAATCAAAATCCTGCGCTGCGTACCAAAGATTTTCGTAAAATTACTGACGACAAAAATATTGATGCCGTAATAGTTGGAACTCCCGATCATTGGCATGCGCTGACGACCGTCACTGCCTGTCAATCCGGCAAAGATGTGTATGTCGAAAAACCACTTTCATTAATGATTGGTGAAGGTCGCGTAATGGTGGATGTCGCACGAAAAAATAATCGCGTCGTCCAAATGGGGACGCAGCAACGCTCGACGCCGCATTACAAAGAAGCGTTCGATTATGTGCAGAGCGGCGCGCTGGGAAAAATTCGCGTCGTCAGAACCTGGGCATATCAGGATTGGATGGGCGACATTGATAAAGTCCCCGACAGCAATCCTCCCGCCGGAGTTGATTATGATTTCTGGCTTGGCCCGGCTCCGAAACGTCCCTTCAATAAAAATCGTTTTCACTTCAATTTTCGTTGGTTTTACGATTATTCCGGCGGTTTGATGACCGACTGGGGAGCGCACATGATTGACATTGCGAACTGGTATATGGGCATCAAAGCTCCGCTGTCGGCGGCTTCCGTCGGCGGCAAATACGGCTTCCCGAATAATGCCGAAGAAACTCCCGACACGCAACAGGCGATTTGGGATTGCGGCGACTATTCAATGATTTGGGAACACGCGACCGCCATCGGGCTTGGCCCATACCAACGCGATCACGGCGTAGCCCTGCACGGCAATAATGGCGTCTTAGTCGTAGATCGTGGCGGCTGGGAGGTTTATCCCGAAACGACTGGCAAAGGAAAACGCAAGAGCTACAAACTACAGGCAGCAGGGATGCCGCGACAAGGCAGCGGCGGAACCGACGGGCATTTTCTCCACGTCAAAAATTTCATTGATTGTATGGATTCGCGCAAAAAACCAAACTCCGATGTCGAGATCGGACATAACTCCATGATCGCGTGCCACCTCGGAAACATTGCGTTCCGTACAGGCAAGACCATCAAATGGGATGTCGAAAAAGAAAAGGTGATTGGCGATGCAGACGCGCAGAAATTAGTGATGAAAGAGTACCGTGCGCCGTGGAAGTTATCGGAGATGATGTCGAAGATGTAAGAGATTCATGCTGCAACAAAAAATAGCACACTACTCAATTCGTGCGCTATTTTTTATGCCTGCCATTTTCCATTTCTTAACCGCAGGATTTCGGTGCTGCCAGCGCTGGTTAAGACTACAGCGATCACTTCACCATCCGTGTTGGTTAAGTAAACCCAGTTCGTCACACCGGGCGTAACTTCGGGAATACCTCTGGAATTGAACGCCGCTTCAAATTTCTGTGACGTAGCGCCTTGCGGAAAGGAAATGGCCAGGGTCGCATCACTTTTTTGACCAGTTAAGGAACTACTCTTACTGCTGGCATTTGTAATCAAAGCGGGAGCGGTCACATTCCCTGATAATTGCGCAAATCTGACATCTGCGGGCAGCAGAATTTGTCTGCCACTAGGTGCGGTCAACGAGTTATTGGTAGTATTGAAAATAACTTTGCGGGCGGTGTTATTTGAAATAGAGCTAATTTTTGCGGCTTGCAGCGCCTGGGCAATTTGTTGTGCCGACGTATGCAGGCGATAGCTGCGACTGGCTCTGGTCATATTGGGAACAGCAATCGTAACAATAATTCCGATAATCAGCAGGACGACTAATAATTCGATTAATGAATGACCGTTTTCTTTTCTCATGACTCAATTCCCTCTTTTGGTTCGGGCTTATTTCTCTGTCGTGCTAAGTAAACGTCGAATAGCCTTATCAATTTACTACCAAATCACCGCCAAAATTGTCACAAAAAAACGCGCAGAAGCTGGAAAAAATATCCAGTCTCTGCGCGTTAATTGAACCTGGCAGGTTGCTTGGTTTTTACTTCGCCGGGGCCGCAAACTGCGCGGCATCAATCGTTACATTTTGCTTCACTTCGGTGAATTTGCGCGTTCCGGCGGCTCCGCGTTCGACCGCAGAGGTACGAATCGTCATTGGCAATTTCACGCCATCTACGTCTTTGTAATCTTCAAAATCGTACTGCGTGGGAATGCCTCCGAGGAAAGTTTGCAGTACATCAATGCGCCGCAACAACAAGCCTGTCTCAGCATCAAAAAACAGTTGTGAGCGAATTTTGCCTTGTTCAAAGCGCAGGACATTCGCCTCGCGGTCGCCGATTTTTGTTTTGCGTCCCGCTTGTAATTTTGGATATGGCTCACTCAATTTGGTTGCTGACAAAAGCGATGACAAAGCTTTTGCGTCGTTCATTTCGCCAGGATTTAAAGCACGAGTAGCCGTAGCATTTTTCATCCAACCGCTCGAACCATCAAAACCCATCGAGGTCTCTTCGCCTTTGTCGTTCGTCATGACGGAATAAATTTTGCCGCCCTGCGTTTTGAGATCAAGGCTCGACTTCACTCCATTGCCGCCTTCAAAACTGCCTTTGAAGGAACGATTCGCGGCTTTGGCAATCGCTTCTTTGCCGCCGACAGCCTGGACATATTTTTCCCACACCTGATCGGCGCTCATTGGCGCGGGTGGCGGCGTAGCAGGCGCGGCTCCGGGTGCAGCGGGAGGGCGTGGCGCCATTCCCGGGGCTAACGGAAACGATGGAACGGCGTTTGGAATCGGGCGGCCCTGATGACAGGTTTGGCAGGACACAGTAACTTTTCCCTCAAAGGTACTTTTGTTAATGTCCTGCACCATTTTGATCATGTTGCGGGCGATGCCTTTGTGTTCGTGTTCGTCGCTGACAAAATCCATTTTGCCGTCTTTTTGAACGTGGCAAAAATTGCACTGCACACCCAGCGCAGCATTGAAATAATTCATCATCGGGCGAAATTGCGAATCGGGCATCCCCGTCAACGCTTTGATATTTTTGTGTGTTTGCTCAACGGTTTTTTCTTCCTGCGCAGTTGTCTGGGAACTGACAATTCCCGTCGAAAAGCCAAAGGCCAGCGCTAAGCCTGAAGTGATAATTACCAAACCTCGTTTGAGATTGAGAAGTTTCATCGTGGTGTCTCCTGTTAAGTTGTTTGCATTGAAATTGAAGCGTTACTTTATCGCTCGACGGCGCATTGCACAATACGCTATCGTTATTCCAACTATGAATCCAATCGAAAAATCACAAAGAATGTCGGCGGTTTTACAAACTTATAGACGCCTGTATGGTGCTGGTGGTTGCAGAGTTTTACACGCTCCGGCGCGCCTTAATATCCTCGGCGAACACGTGGATTATGTTTCTTATCTGCCCACCGCTTCGCTCCCTTTCGGCAGCCACGAACATGGAATGACGATGATTTTTCGGCCCAACGAAATTGGGC
>JANMKB010000598.1:0-6183 GCA_031371805.1 Blastocatellia bacterium
AGTATGACGTAACATCTTGTTATAGATGCCACTTTACGAACTCTGCTGGATCCCGTGGGACTACTATGAGGCGGACTCGCTCTCCGCCACTCCACTTATTATAAATAAAACACTTAGCTTTAATTTTACACGCAAAAACTACTTCGGGGTATGAAATGGGGTATCAAATGAAATTGATTCTGTAAAATTCCTGCCACTCAAGCCGCTTCCTTTTCGTGAATAATTTTCCGCAGGGCTTCGTTTACTTCTTCGGATGTATGAAAGGCTTCAGAGACATCCGGCGCAAGTTTTACGATTACGGTGTCAGGTCGCACGGCTACCATAGTTTCTCCGTTGCGGATGCGTTGCCAATCTTCAGGCGAAATCTGTTTCCGTATCGCAAAGCCGCCTCTCACTCCATAATGTTTACCAATTGAGAAGGTTTCCTCTGGATCAAGCCCGCTGGCTAAGGCTTCCTGATAATCTTCTTCGGTCACTTCAAAAGTAACGATGTCGCCAATCTTTGGTTTAGAGTTCATAGTATTTTCTCTTTTCCCAACCTTCAGCTTCACGCGCTGAAATTAATCGGATTGTTTCGATGCCCTGTTCATCCTCTCGCAAAGTGTAGCTGACCATTAACAGGCGTGATTGTGACGAGCCAAATAAATGGTAACGCGCTTCACCTTCGGAGTTCACATCATCGGGAAAGACCACGCCAAAATCATCATCGAAAGCCTCTTGCGCTTCATCAAACGAAACGCCATGTCTGGTCAGATTGATTTCCGCTTTTGCCGGATGCCATTCAAATTTCACGCCTTATACTTCCTTTTCCTATTCAGAATAGTACTCAGAAGAAAAGCCTGTCGCAAATAAATAATGCCCTGCTGCAAAGTGGTTTTCGGTAACATCGAAGTGCGTCCATCAGTTAAGCTACCAATTGTTCGTTTGACCGATACGAATAAACGTTCGGATTATCAACATTGATAAGCAGACTCAAAGTCTCACTACTTCCCGCCACAATCGCCGCCATTTCTTCGACGGCATGATCTGGGATTGGATGTCCGGCTTGAGCTAATTTCAGAAAGTACAACGCACGAATCAACGAATCAGATTGTGCGCCGATGGCTTGCTTATCATTTTCCCAACGGGACAAAGTTTCAGGTGGGATACGCAACAAAACAGCCCATTCTTTCGCCTGTAATCCAAGCTGCTTTCGCAGGTATTTTGCATCCTTCCCCGACAATGGGATTTTTTGCAAGGCGATGGCGCGTCCGATAGCCGCATGCAAATATTTGATGCGCGGAATACGCGGCGATTTTGCCTCACACGTAGCGCAGGAACGTACCTCGACATTTCTTAAATACACATTGTCCAAGCCGGATTCAGTGTAATGCCAGGTTTGTCCTTTGAGAATTTTTGTTTTGCCACCACACAGTTCGCACTTCATAAATTTCCTCTCAGAATACTGTCACGATAAATAAGGTCAGGTTCACATCGAAAATGATTGTGACGGCGGTTAGCTCGTCGCCTTCAGTGTCTACCCCTTCAACCCGATATTTCCAATTCTGATAAGTCTCGTCCCACTCCGGTTCTTTGATGATTTCACCTGTCGTCAGCGTATTGACAACGTCAAGCATTGAAACGTGCCGCTTCCGCATAGATTCTTGCCGACAATGAAACGACGGCTCAACTATTCCCTCATCAAGAAACAAGGCAATCTTACGCTTTGCTTCATCAGGTGCTAGCTTGGGCGGAGCGGGCATAGGTCAAAGTCTCCTTGTCTATCCTTTACTATCCAGAGCTTTCTATAGCTATCACTTAGACTTGACATATTGTCAACTTATTTTTACATTCAGAAAACTTCAGAGACAAATAAAAAAGGACAGCCAAAGCCAGCCTTGATCGTTCCTGTTCAGAATTTCCACGATTGTTTTTGTTGGTAAGAATCAACCAGTTATGCTGCTTTCCTCTCGCGGATGAACTGCTATAGGGCCTCCTTGACTTCTTCTGCCGACGTGAAAGCTTCGGACACACTTGGCGCAAGTCGAATCAAGCGTCCAGAGAGGTTCCGCGATATTCCCGCCCCTCAGCTTTGGCCTGCTCTCGGATGCCGGCAAAGTCATACTCAGGCGCAACGTCATCATTCAAATCGTAATCATCTTCTTCCAGTAAAGTCACTTTGTGATTCATACCTGGACTTTCTGCTTTATCAATTAAGAAAGTAAGGGGGGACAAGCCCTGCGGCTGCGCCGGGGTCAAACTCCTGAACAATGCCTGTTTGCCACGCGCTTCGCCCGGATCAGAGAGATACCAGCCCGTCGTGACAGGCAAGGTGATCGGTTGATGCGAGAATTGCTCGAAGGTTTTCAACGAAGAGGCTCTGCTGCGCTTATGACTGCGAAATGTTTTCTGATAAGTTTAGTATTGCATGCCATACCTTACAAGGTAATAGCTTTGGTTTCTGCAAAGGTCTGAAACTTCAATGTTAGCAAAGAATCCAAGGCTTGATTGTGCCTGGTTTCGGTCTGGCTTAAACAATTAGTGATAGCTGCCTGGAATTTATCAAACTGGTCATAGTATTTTTCATCCAAGACTTCCTTTTTGACAAACTTCCAGAATCTTTCAATCAAATTGAGATTGGGCGAATAGGGCGGTAAAAATAATAATTCGATGCCCAGTTCTTCGGCCTTGGCGATCACCAGTTTGCATCTTTTGGATGAATTTCACAGTACGCTCTAATGGTTTGCCGATGTTCTGCCAGTTCACTCTCCTGACGACGAAATTTCAGGGTTTTTAATGAGGCTATTCCACCTGCGGCAAATTCTTTGAGATAATTCCTGACCGTTTCAGTCGGCACTTTGGCTAACTTGGCGATTTCATTCTGCGCCCGTCCTTGACTTTTCAGATACAGCACCTCCATTTTCAATTGAACGCGCGGATGGGATGGTTAAAGCGAGGATAATGCAACTGTTTTATTTGTTCTTTAGTAAATTCTACTTTTATCATTGCTTGCTTTTACCAAATTTATTTATTTACCAAAACTGACGCCTTGCTTAGTATAGATACCTCATTGATCTACCCATTAAATCACACGGAGATCATTTGAGCGCATCGATAAAAATGATCCCACTCATGGGAAATAATGTCCATTTTGAGCCAAACTCTCCCAATAAATGGTTGCTTGATTCTCTAAAGAAAGATGATGCAGCAGCGATTAGTCACTGTGAGTTGGAAATTAGAATTGATTGTGCCCCTAAATTCGACCCTCTTCATGCTCAGGTTATGCTAGTAACATTTTACGATAATGAGCGTGTAGGATGGATGTCACAGGTATTTCCTAACAAGACTCTTGAAATACCTTTATCCTCAAAAAACCCTATCTTGTCTGATATACAAGGTAAATGTAGGATGGGTATATCCTCCCTGCAATTATAGAGCAATTGCAGCGAACTAATAACCTGCCACAAAATAAGCAATGACCTCTTAAATATACAAGATTACTTCCCATTGTTTAGAGCAATTTTCTGAACACGATTCTGAAAAGCGGCGGTTGAATGCGGCAAATGTTGGCGGATTATCAATTGTAATTCGTTCATCAATGCAGGTTCTGCTTTCGCAATGCGAGCGGCTACAGTCATCGCAAAAACGCGAATGGCGATACCTTCATTCGGATCGTCAACTAAATCCACGCAGAGCGAATAAGTTTTGGCATGCAGCTTTTTGGGAATCTCAACAAACTGGAGCAAGCGGACGATATTGCGTTTGACGGCATCGTGCACATCATCACGGCTCAGGCAATTCAATAATTTTGGCAGGTAATCCGGCTGCTGCTCAGCGCAATAATTTAACGGCCAGGCCGCACGTTGCGTTAAGCGATATTCTCCCGCAAAGAAAATCTTCATCAATTCAGCAAAACGTTTTTCATCAGCACCAATGTAGGTGACGATTTTCATCGTCTGAGCTTTGGAATGTTCTGCAAGAAGCGCCTGGCGAATATCCATAAAAGTAGAAACGATGAACGATGAACGACGAACGATGAATAAAATTAAATCTGAATTCATCGTTCATCGTTCCAAATTCACCGTTGCTGTTTCAGCTCAATTCTTCGCGTGTAATTTTTAATCCATCCACATCGCCCAACACCGTCACAGCCATTGCTTCCGGCTTAAAAATATCATTTGCGAGACGCTGAATGTCTTCGGCGGTAACGGCGTTGATGCGGTCAATGACTTCACCGGGTGAGAGGAATTCGCCCCAGATCATTTCCTGTGAAGCGAGTGAGTTCATGCGGGCAGAACTGGATTCAAGCGCGAGCATCAGACTGGTTTTTAATTGATCTTTGTTCCGTTGCAACTCCGCCGCAGATATTTTTTCACTTTTGAAGCGACGTAGCTCAGCTAAGGTAGCGGTGATGGTTGGTTCGATATTTTCAGCGGAAGCTCCGGCGTAAATACTCAGGAAGCCGGTGTCCACGTATTCGGTCAGCGAGGAAAAAATTGTGTAGACCAGCCCTTTGTCTTCGCGCACCGATTGAAATAAGCGCGAACTCATCCCACCCCCTAAAATTGTGCAAAGCACATTCACAGCGTAATGGTCTTTGCTCAGCAACGAAGGACAGGGCGCACCGAGCACCAGATGCGATTGTTCCAACTCGGCCTTGTGCCGCAGAGTTATATGCGAAGTGGGTAAAGGAGCGGCGTCACCAGCGATAATTTTTCGTGGCTGCAGATGGGTGAAATGCTGATTGACCAGTTCCAGCAATTGCTCGTGCGTAATGTTTCCGGCGGCGGCGATGACTAAATTTTCAGGGCGATAAGCATACTCGTAATGCACTCTGACACCTTCCGTCTGGAAAGTCGCCAACGTTTCGGGAGTACCTAAAATCGGGCGTCCCAGCGAGTGCTGCGGATAAAAACCGGCGGAAAAAAGCTCAAACACCAGATCATCGGGCGTGTCCTCGACCATCTTGATTTCTTCGAGAATGACGTTGCGCTCTTTGTCGAGTTCCGCCGGATCAAAGGTTGGTGCGGTGACTAAATCCGCGACCAGTTCAAAAGCCTGCGGCAAATGTTCGTCCAAAACCTTGTTGGTGAATCCGACCGATTCACGCGAGGTGAAAGCGTCGAGATAACCACCCAGCGCATCGGATTCATCGGCAATTTGGACGGCTGAGCGTTTGCGTGTGCCTTTGAAAAGTGTGTGCTCAATGAAATGTGAAATGCCGTTGGTTTCGTGCGTTTCGTGGCGCGAGCCTTCACGCAGGAAGACACCGAAGCTGACGGAACGGACGTGCGGCAATTGCTCGGAAAGGACGACTAAACCATTATCAAGTTGCGTTTTGCGGACATTGGAATCTGTACTCATCGTTTATGTTTGACCACCTCAAAAAATATCAATGGTAATCGTAACACGGTGGGAGACAGAACCGCGAGCGATAGCACACAACCGCCAACCACGATAAATTATTGCTCCAACTCGCCTAATTTCCTGACAGCAGAAACAGCGGCAAACATCCGATATAAAACATAACCGTGAACGGCGACAGGAAGCCACGCGCTAAACAACAAAAGTAACACACCATCCAGCGCATAAATAACCATCCCGACCCAAAAAGGCCAGCGCATTTTTTTGTGTGAGAGAAAACCAAAGATCGCAAACATTCCGGCAATTAATACCGCGAACGCAAAAGCTAAGATTTTTCCGGCTGTGCCAAGATTCGTTCCTGTGACTATGGCGTCAACAATTTCGGTCACACCCAATCCAAAGATAAAATGCCAACTGCCACCGGCAAACGCAATGGTGGAATTGATGAGCGATAATCCCGCAATCCAGTAAAACCAGGACGCTCCGGCAGCAAACTGCTGCTGGAGTGTGGCTTTTTCCTGTTCTGCGTAAGAAAAAACTGGCGGCGCGGCAACAGAGGGTGGCAGCGCCGCTGTTTCGTTAATTTGAAAATCCTGGTTCATGGTGATACTCCTGTGACGATAAATGAGAGTCCCTTATTTGGCTGAAAATCGAGTGGTACTCGCCAATTTGGCTGGCACTTGTTAAAGTACAGCGGCGGCAAGCTTAGCGTAAAAGCCCCTGTCAACTCAACGCTAAAAATTAACGCTTGCCTGTTGAGGTGGAATGGAAAGAGAACTTGAAGTAACGAAAAACATCGCCCGTGCGGCAGGACAAATTTTGCTGGATATTTACCAGACG
>JANMKB010000608.1:0-1963 GCA_031371805.1 Blastocatellia bacterium
TGCTGCAAAAAAGTAGCGCAACGGCAAACGGTCTGTATTGCAGTTGCAGGATCACACCATTCCAATCTCAACCAAACAAGTTGAGTATCGAAGGAGAACTAAATGAACGCAACTACCATCGGTTTTGTCGCGCTGGCCGCCATCGTGCTACTCGTCATTGCACGCGGCGTCTATCAATTAATTCTTGGCGTTTCAATGACCGAAGCACTGATTCACCACGACAACAAAGCGGCGGCGATTGCGCTGGCAGGCTTTTTGCTCGGCGTTATTCAGGTCATCATTCCAGTCTTTACCGGCCCGGTGCATTCTTTCTGGCATGATCTGGCAAACGTCGCCGCCTACGGCGTCGCAGGCATCGTCGTGCTGACAATTTCCGGGCTGATTTTTACCTGGTATTGCACGCTCACGGGAACAAACCTGAAAGAGCAAATCAGTCAGGGCAATGTCGCGGCGGGTATTGTAGCGGCGGGCGCATACTTAGCTGTCAGCGGTTTGACCAGCGGCATTCTAACCGGTGATGGCGGTCAGTTGTTGCCGACCATCGTATTTTGGGCAGCGGGGTTGGGCGCGATCATTGTGCTGACTCATTTGTTCCGCCTGCTTACGGCCTATGATGATGCGGCGTTGATTAGTCAGGGTAACGTTGCGGCAGCGCTCGGCTTTGCCGGATTGCTGATTGCAGTAGGAATGATGGTAGGCTCTTCAGTCGCGGGAACATTCACGGGTTACAGAGAAGGCTTCATCAGCTTTGGTCTGTTTTTATTGCTCACGCTGCTGTTTTATCCCGTACGTCAAATCGTCGTGCAAATGCTGATGCTCGGTGGCAGATTCAGTTTGTATAATGGCCGACTGGATCACGAAATCGCCGAAGACAAAAACGTTGGCGCGGGTGTTCTGGAAGCCGTTGGTTACATTGCAACAGCCCTTTTAATGACTCGAATATGAAAAATATATTAGCTGTTAGAGACCGGATACTGGCACTGGCTTCAGTCACGTTGCTCATCACTTCCCTCGCTATGGCACAGGAAATTCCGCAAACAGATCGCCGCGCTACTGAATTGCGGCATCTTGATCTGACTTACGATGTGCCTGTCTTCAAAACAAAAGAAGAGTGGCAAGCCCGCGCCGAATTTTTGCGCAAGCAAATTCTCTTTGCTGCCGGATTGTTGCCAATGCCGGAAAAAACTCCACTAAATGCAAAGATTTTTGGCCTGACCGATAAGGGCGATTACACCGTTGAGAAAGTGTATTTCGAGAGCGTCCCCGGTCATTACGTGACAGGCAATTTATACAGGCCGAAAAAAACTACGGCGACAACGGCAGGTGAAAAATACCCGGCGGTACTGCTACCGCATGGACATTGGGCGTATGGGCGGCTCGAAAATCAGCTCCTCAATTCCGGGCCGGCGCGAGCAGCGAATTTTGCGCGTCAGGGTTACGTCGCGTTTGTCTGGGACATGGTTGGTTATAACGACAGCAATGTTGTGCCGCACACGTTTGCCAATCATCGTGAAGGTTTGGTGCGTGAATCTTTGTGGGGCATAAATTTATTGGGCTTGCAGCTTTGGAATTCAATTCGTGCAACTGATTTTATTTTGTCGCTGCCTGATGTTGACGCCGAGCGTTTAGGCGTGACGGGTGAATCGGGTGGCGGGACGCAAACATTTTTACTTTACGCGGTGGATAATCGGATCAAAGTCTCCGCGCCTGTCAATATGATTTCGTCAATTATGCAGGGCGGCAGCGTGTGCGAAAATGCGCCGTTGCTGCGGATTGACACCAACAACATGGAAATTGGAGCGATGATGGCTCCGCGTCCGTTGATGATGATTGCGGCGACCGGTGACTGGACAAAAAATACGCCGACGGTTGAATTCCCTGCGCTGCAAAATATCTACAAACTTTTTGATGCTGCCGACAAAATCAAATATGCGCAATTCGACTCGCCGCATAATTATCACAA
>JANMKB010000612.1:0-3175 GCA_031371805.1 Blastocatellia bacterium
GCAACCAATGTCCAGTACCCGCAGCCCGCGCATCTCGGCAGGCAAATTAAACGTCGCAAAATTTGCCTGTAATTCTTCCAGTTTATGCACGCCGGGCGTCACGCCTGCCGCGCCCAAATCAATGCTGTGCCACCAGGACGAAGCCAATAATTCGTTGCGTTGTTGCTCCGCGTGTTCATCAATTTCGGTGCGGAGTGAAAGGTTATCTGCCAGCGGTGTTGTCATATAGCGAATTTCAGATAACTGCGACCAGTCAGTACCACCTGCGGTAGCGGGTGGTGAGCCGTCGCAATACTGCCACCCGCTACCGCAGGTGGTACTGACACAATGATCCAAGTCGCACGCATTTGAAATCTGCTATAACAATATTCACAAACGGTAATAGTAATGAGCGAAAACGAATATAAGCAATTAGTCGAGCGGATGCTGGAACATGACGCAACCAGCCCAATGATTTCCAGCGAGACTGGTGTAAAAGCGGCAAAGAAGGCAGGCAAGCTGGCTACCCAGGAAGAGATCGAGTGGGCGGTTGCTGGTGGGCTGGCAATGCATTTTTATGGCAGCCCCCGAATGACAAAAGATGTTGATATTATTGCCTCCGACGACATCTCGCTGACACCAGAGCACCCGTTAACTTTTGGGGGTAGTAGTTATATCCTGAAGGTTGGCAAAAATAATGTCCAGATTGACTGGATTGTCCGCAGCGACGGCTATCACGAGCTATACCGCAAGGCATTGCAAGGGTCCATCAGCTTGCCAAATGGTTTGCGGATTGTGACGCCGGAATGGTTGGTAATTCTCAAATTTAATGCGGGGCGACAAAAAGACCTGGACGACATCGTATTTCTACTTAAACAAAAGAAACTGGTTGATCGTTCCCTGATCAAACATAAGATCGTCGAAACAGGTGGTGAGTGGGCCTGGTTGACGATGATGTCAGGATTCCGCCGCTTATGCGACTTAGCCGATGGCAATTCCAAAGAACCGGGCAAATATTACGATCAGGATTAGCTTCCCTACCCCAGACCGCATCCAACAGTCATTAAACACGACGAGGATCAGCAATGGGAACATTTTTTGTGAGCTGTAAAATTGAAACTGTCATCACTCGCCATAGATGCTGCTTGTATGGAAGATTGGTTCAGCTTAATTAGCGCAGACTGCGAACTTTCAGCGAATGCTATCCAAAGTCTGCATGATGTCGGCTTCGTTGTTATTCCGGGTGCGATTGCCCCGAACAGGTTGGGGCAGTTGTCGGCGGCGTATGATGCTGCTGTTGCCTCCGCCAGTCCCGACGACGTGCGCGTAGGCAGTACGACAACCAGAGTCCACGATTTCGTCAATCGAGGTTCGGAGTTTGATGAATTGTATGTCTGCTAACCTCTGCTCAACGCCTGTTGTCACGTCATCGGTCAGCCGTTCAAACTCAGCTCGATGCTGGCGCGGACGTTGCATCCGAAGGCTCAGGCACAGGGACTTCATGTAGATTTCAAACCGGATGAAGAGAGATTTCCGCTGGTGAGCTTCATCTGGATGGTTGATGAGTTTCGCAGCGACAACGGAGCCACGAACTTCGTGCCGGGTTCACATCATTGGTCTGCGGTTCCGCGCGGATTAACAAATGACCATTTGGCAGAGTATGAAAACCGAATCGTAACGGCGTGTGGTCAGGCAGGTTCTGTCATTATTTTTAATGGCTCCGTTTTGCACGGGCATTCTGCCAATACAACCGACGCACCCCGACGTTCAATACAAGGCGCGTTTATCCCGCGTAAGGCCCAAGCCGGAACTGACTTTTCAATTCGTATGCGCGCTGAAACTCTTGACCGCATCGGTTCGCTGGCAAAATATATCTTAGCCATCTAATAATTGTGTGTAGCCGTCGGTGCATTACTCGCCGCCTAATTTTTGTATCTATTTTGCGTTAGGAGCTTTCAGCAATCCTTGCAGTTGCAGCCATTCGCCAAAACGATCAACCCAACCATCCACCGGCATTCCGCGTTTCGTCATCCCGAAGCCGTGTCCGCCTTCTGAGTAAATATGCAATTCAGCTTTGCGTCCGGCGGCTTTCCAATCGAGATAAAGTTTCGCGCTACTCACTGAAGCGATGGGGTCGTCGGCTGCGCAGGCGATGAACAGCGGAGGCATATCAGCGGCTACAGATTGACCGTTGGCACTTCCACCATAAATCGGCGCAGCAAAACTGGGGAGGCTCGCTGCGTCGTGTTGCATCACTACGCCCATCGTCAGCATGCCTCCGGCTGAAAAGCCCATCAGTCCAATGCGATTAGGTGCGATGCCCCATTCGGCGGCACGCTCGCGCACAATTTTGACGGCTTGTCCGCCATCGGCAATCGCAAACGCAACGGCTTTTTCTCGTTCGGGATTAGGCGCAGGTGCGGCAGTTGGAGCCGGAGCGGGACGTAATGAAGCCTGCGTAGCAGTCGCCATCCCAGCCGCCCGCTTGCGATATTCTTCTTCCGTCCCCGAATCCATCAAACGATACTTCAACACGAAAGCAGTGACGCCACGCGCCTGCAACCAACGCGCCAGATCGGAGCCTTCTTTTTCCATCGCCAGATGCATGAATCCGCCGCCTGGAGCAATGATGATCGCCGTACCATTAGCTTTGCCACGCTCTGGCAGATAAGCCGTCAGCGTCGGTTGCGTGACATTGCGAATGCGCGTTTGTTTGTCGGCGTTGACGAAAGCGACTTCTTTCTGTTTAGCGTTTTCAGAACCGGGAGCGACGCCGGAATATAATGGAATCACGGGTTGTTGCGCGAAAACCGCAGTAGATAAAATCAGTAGGAAGACTGCGGTGAAGCGGGCGATGGCAAGTAAACTTGTTTGTGTCATGGACTCTCCTGATTGTAGGGTTTTGTCGCCAACGGCGACGCTAGGAATTCCTGATTCGAATGGTTGCAGCTCTCGCATGCGCTTGAAGCCCTTCCGCTCGCGCAATCAAATCAATGCTTTTTACCGTGCGCTGCAATTCTTCTTTTGTATAGCGGATAATGCTCGTGCGTTTCAGAAAATCGTAGACGCCGAGCGCCGAAGAAAATCGTGCTGTTCCACCTGTCGGTAAAACGTGGTTTGTACCGGCAAAATAATCTCCCACGGATTCGGCGGAATAATCGCCGATAAAAATGGCTCCGGCGTGAAGAATTTTTTC
>JANMKB010000633.1:0-2329 GCA_031371805.1 Blastocatellia bacterium
CGCCTTCATCGTGTCACGATTGCCGGTGAAGCGCAGGACATAAACCGTCGTTTCGTCCACCATTAAATAATAATTCCGCCCCATTTTTGGTCGTCCGCCCTGCGTAAAATCATAAGCGGTCATAATGGCAGGAATTTTCCCGCCGCTCACCGTGAATTCCTCCAGTGCACCTTTCGTATAACCAGGCAGGAAAGTCAAACTTTGACTTTCATCACGTCTGGAAGCGTCAATTAGTTTTGATCCTTTTTCGACTTCCACGCGACGAATTTTGAGCAGGCCATCTTCCCTGATTTTTTTGTAAACAATTTCTATCTGCTTACGACTTACTCCGTTCGTAATTTCAATCGCCTGCCAGTCATCATTGGGCAAAGTCAGCGTGAATTTATTATCGGGGTCGGCAACAGTTTTATCATTTGTTTGAGCCTGAGTTGGCTGAAACTCCGAAAATCCGCAACCTAATCCGAGCGCAATAAATGCGAGAAAGCAAAACCTTACAAACATTTTGGATTCTCCTTAATTGGTAGTGTGCTGACTATTCAGCAAAATTAGTTTTTTTCCGGTCGTTTGTTCGATGGCCGCAACTTGAAGGGCGAGCAACTGTTCAATTCCCAATTCAGCCGCCGCGATCAGTTCATTCATTTGCGCACGGCTAAACGGCTCGGTTTCGGCTGTACCCTGCAATTCGACGAAACGACCATCACCCGTTCTAATCACATTCATATCAACTTCGGCGCGTGAATCTTCAGTATAAGCCAAATCCAGTAACACTCGGCTGTCAACCAAACCGACACTCACCGCAGCCACCAAATCACGTAACGGCAGCCGGGCAATTTTCTGCTCTTCAACCCGTTTATTAAGCGCCAGCGCCAGCGCCACAAATCCACCCGTAATCGCTGCCGTGCGCGTTCCGCCATCCGCCTGAATCAC
Organism: Blastocatellia bacterium; assembly: GCA_031371805.1. Lineage (GTDB taxonomy): Bacteria > Acidobacteriota > Blastocatellia > RBC074 > RBC074 > JAFDVL01. Next base: position 928 of record JANMKB010000633.1, read on the forward strand.
ATCACAATCAATCATCACCGTGCGCTCACCCAGCGCCGCCATATCAACGACTGCGCGAAGGCTCCGCCCAATCAGGCGTTGAATTTCGTGGGTGCGACCTGACAATCCGCCGCGTGTCACTTCGCGTGAAGTACGCGTTTCTGTCGCCCGTGGCAACATTGAATATTCCGCCGTCACCCATCCGGCGCCTTTGCCTTTCAGGAAATTTGGCACTTTTTCCTCCACCGTAGCGTTGCAAATAACACGAGTCGAGCCGACTTCAATCAGCACCGATCCTTCGGCGTACTTAGTGAACCCTGGCGTGATTTTGGTTGCCCGTAAAGCTAAAGGTGAACGCCCATCAAGACGGGTGAATTCCGACATGTTCTAATACCTCAACTGCTTCTAAATGCGCTAACTGATGACCCAGAAATCTTTCGGCGATGCCGTGAAATCTGGTTGCCGCATCGGTCACATAAAATTGATTCCAGCCCTTTTCAGTTTGTTGATTAAGCAATTCGCCGGCGTACAAAATTGCATAAATTTCCGCCGCCGTTGCCGCTCCCGAATCAATCAAACTGACGCCTGCTCCAATTGTTTCAGCAATGACAGGTTTTAGCAAAGGGTAATGTGTGCAACCCAGCACCAGCGTATCAATTTGTTTTTCACGCAACGGTGCAAGGTATTTTTCCGCGACAGATTTTGTGATGAATGAATCCGTTTCGCCTTCTTCGACCAGCGGCACAAATAACGGACAAGCCTGCGAAAATATTTCTACCTTATGATCGCCGCAAGCTTCCCGCAAACCTTGTGCATAAGCATCACTGCCAATCGTCGCCTCAGTTGCAATGACTCCGAGGCGATAAGTCTTAGTAGCTTTTGCAGCAGCCCTGACACCTAGCCCAATCACACTTAAAAATTGCAGATCGAATTCGCGGCGCAATCTTTCCCGCGCCAAAGCCGAAGCCGTGTTGCAGGCGATAATGATTAGCTTCACGCCTTTACCGAGCAGAAAAGCAGCGTCTTCGACCGCGTATTTTTCCACCGTAGCGCGTGATTTTGTTCCGTAAGGCACACGCGCCGTGTCGCCCAGATAAATAATATTTTCGTGCGGCAGGCATTCCCGAACAGCCCGTAAAACCGTAAGTCCGCCCACGCCGGAATCGAAAATTCCGATAGGCAGTGAATTTTGTGTAGTTTGTTTGGATGATTGCATCAAGGAGGGACTCTACAATCTCAAATCTGAAATTTCAAATTTGAGTTTTGCATTGATACAAAATCTCAAATCTCAAATCTCAAACTTGAAATTTAGATGGTGGAGGTGGTCGGAATCGAACCGACGTCTGGCAGCCATTCACGAAGGCATCTACATACTTAGCCGTTTCGCTTAACTTTCATCCACACGCGGCAGCAGAAACGGCGA
>JANMKB010000654.1:0-7608 GCA_031371805.1 Blastocatellia bacterium
ATTGGCCTGGTCGGGTTTGTCTGGTGCGCACTTTGGTACTGGTGGTTTCGTGATGAACCTGCCGATCATCCGGCAGTCAATGAAGCAGAGCTAAAACTTATCCGTGCAGGCAATGAAGACGCAGCGTCATCTTCACACCACGTTCCCTGGCGGTTATTATTCACCAGTAAAAATCTCTGGTTGATTTGTGCGATGTACTTCGCGCACGGCTATGGTATTTACTTTTACGTGACCTGGCTGCCGACCTATTTAATCAAGTCGCGTGGTTTTGCACCTGAATATGCCAAATGGTATTCGGCGCTACCCTGGGTGCTGAGCGGCATTGCCTTCCTGTTGGGCGGCTGGTTGACGGATCGTTTAGCCAAAAAGAATTTGCGCTTAGCCAGATGCGGTGTGGGGATGATCGGATATGGGATTAGTGGCTTGTCATTGATCGCCGTAGCATTAACTACTAACCGGATTATGGCCGTCGCTTTACTGTCAATTGCGGCAGGTTTTCAAATGATCCAGTTAAGCGCAGCCTGGGCAGTTTGCCTGGATGTCGGAAGAAAACACGCTGGCGTAGTCACCGGAGCGATGAATACAATCGCCAATCTCGGCGGGGCGATTTCTCCGCTGGTGGTTGGTTATGCGGTCGAAAAATTGCATTCGTGGACGATCCCGTTTTATGTGGCGGCAGGAGTTTTTGCCTTTGGCACGCTGATGTGGATGCTGGTTGATCCGTATCAATCAGTAGTTAAAGGAAATAGTTAACATTTTCAAAATATGAACGAAGCAAAAAATTTAATAAAGAGATTTTTCCTGACTGTGATTTTGACCGCTTTGCTAACGATTTGCAGCCTGGCGCAAACCTCAATTTTGCCGAGCGACATTTACAATTTCAATGGCAATGTCGGCGCAACCGCTATGGCCTCGCCGCTCAATATTGCTGCGCAGCCTTTTACACAGGGTTATCGCCTCGTTGTTGATGGAACTTCGTCAAGTCTGAGTGAGTCACAAATTGGCTGGGCGAACACGCAGGCCGTGAACGCAGGCGATAATTTACAATTAATATTCTGGGTCAGAAAAATCGCGCCGCTTGACACGCACAACATTCGCGGCTTTGTGAGCTTTGCCACCGCCAGCACGAAAATTCTTTACACGACTTTTCCGTGCGACAGCAACGTCTGGACAAAATACTTTATTCCCTTCAAAGCCGCGTCAAACCTGGCGGTGGGCGCGGCGCGGTTAAGTTTTCAATTTGCGTTTGGGCCGCAAACTTTTGAAATCGGCGGAATCAGTCTGGTGAATTCTGGCACGACTCCGCCCTTGCCTGCGGGCGGGACATCCGTTATTCCGGCGAATAATTTCAGCTACTTCGATGCCAAATATCCAGGTTCGGCAACCTCTGTTGCGGTCACCGGACAGAGTTTTACACAAGCGACGCAAATCAATGTTGGCGGGACTTCGGATTTTATTTACAACGCGGGATTAGGCTGGAATACCAACGCGCAGATCAATAAAAACGATGTTTTGTTTTTGACGTTCTGGGCACGCAAACTGGAAGCAACGGGTAACTATATTCGGGCGCAGGTAGTGTTTGAGAAAGCTTCGTCAAATTTCGACAAATCTGCCACGGTTGGTATTCCGGTTGATACAAGTGAATGGAAACAATTTCAGATCGCCTTCAAATCTTTTGATAGTTACGCGCCAAATGCCGCGCACCTGGTTTTTCAATTTGCTTACGGCCCACAAAAATTTGAAATAGGCGGCGTCACGCTGACCAACTACGGTCAAAATGTTCAGCTTAATCAATTCCCGACTTCGAGCTATTACCCAACGCGCAGTGATGCCAACGCGCCCTGGCGAGCCGAAGCCAATAACCGCATCAATCAAAATCGGAAAGCTGATTTGCTTGTGAATGTGCGCGACCGCAACGGCAATCCAATCAACGGCGCGAATGTGTATGTCCAGCAACTCAATCACGCGTTCAAATTTGGGTCGGCAATCACGGCGGCGCTGATTACCGGGACGAGCGCCGACGCGGAAATTTATCGTTCGCGGGTGTCGAGTCATTTCACGACTTCGGTTTTTGAAAATGACCTGAAATGGACGCTGTGGGAATGCACAACCTGCGGCAGTAGTTTCAATAAAGCGAACACGCGGCAAACGATTCAGTGGTTACTTGATCGTAATATTTCGGCGCGCGGTCACAACGTAATTTGGCCGAGCTGGCAATATTTACCCAGCGGTTTGCAGGCGCTGAACGCCGCTGATTTAAAGGCCAGAATTGATACGCGCTTTGGGGATGTGCTGAGTGACAGCGGTGTCAACGGCAAGCTTTATCAGTGGGATGTCGTCAACGAACCATACACAAATTACGACGTGCAGGGACGCATTGCGGGCGTTGATGGCGTGCCTGCCTCAAGCGGCGTATTGGGCAATCAGGAATTTGTGCGTTGGTTTCAGATGGCGCGTCAGCTTGAGCCAAAGACAAAACTTTACATCAATGATTACGATATTCTGGCGGCGGGCGGGTTGGATGTAAAGCATCAGAATTATTATTATGCCGTTATTAACTGGCTTCTGGATAACGGAGCGCCGCTGGAAGGCGCAGGTATTCAGGGACATTTTGGCGGCCCGACGCCGATTGATTTGATGCAATCCATCATCGAGAGATATTCAGGCCTGCGTGTGCCGCTGGCGATTACGGAATTTGATTTCAATACGACTGACGAACAGTTGCAGGCTGATTTTACGCGCGATTTTACGACGTTGATTTTCAGCTATCCGAAGTTCAATGATTTTCTAATGTGGGGATTTTGGGAAAAAGCGCACTGGCTCCCCGCCGGCGCAATGTATCGCGCCGACTGGTCATCGAAGCCGAATGCGCTCGTGTGGAATGATTTATTATTTCGGGAATGGTGGACGAATGAAAGCGGCAATTCGGATGTGAGCGGCAGCTATCAAACACGCGGCTTCAAAGGCGATTATAATGTGACGGTGACTTATGCTCGCACCACAAAAACTGTCACGGCGAAAATTGATGCCAACGGCGAAATTACCATTACGCTTGATGTAAATGCGCCCAGAAGAAGCACCGGACGAACAGGAAATATTAGCCGACAAGTCAGTCAGTAGCAGGGAACTAACGCTGTAATTCCATTCCGGCTGACCACTATTTCTTGACAGTCCTCTTACCCATTCCTAGAATGGCAGATTATTTAACCGACTCTCAAAGAATTGGTGGAAAACACTTTGCAAAGTGAAATAGCATCTGCTCCTGAATCTTCTCCGGCGCGTACCGCGATGGCGTGTATTGCGGCGCTGGTCTTTCCCGGCCTGGGACACGTTGTGCTGGGACGCTGGGGACGAGGATTATTATTAGCCCTCAGCATTACAGCGATGGCAATTTTAGGCTTTTGGATGAAAGGAAATTTATTCACGCCCTCCGGTGACGATAAGCTGACTTACGTTTTTACGGTGCTGAATATGGGGCTGGGTCTGCCGTATTTCGCTTGCCTGGCTGCCGGATTCGGGTTTGATGGCAATGCAGCGGCGCAAACATTTGAATACGGAAAAACTTTTCTGGCGGTGGCGGGCGCGTTGAATGCGCTGGCAGCGATGGATGCTTTTGACATCGCAATTGGGAGGAAGCAATGACGCATTTTATTTCTCTGGTGGTTTTTGCCGCGCTGGTCGGCATCGTGTTTGCGGTGCTTTCCTCGGAGCACAATGAAACGTCAGACCGGGTTATTTACGGACTCAAAGTTTTTGGCTCTTTCGTCGGCATCGGATTTGGGATCGCCTGGGTACTTTACTTTTTGCCAAGATAAGCAGTAAGCCAATCCGGTTAGAAGCACGAGGGGCGAAAGAAAAATTAGTTAAATCTTTCGTCCTTATTTTTTTGTGGATGGAACTCGGCTCGCTACGGCGCGGTACTGTACCTGGAGCGGTAGCGACGGGGTACTGGAAAGCAATGCAATCGCAAAAAATCACCTTGATGCTTGATTCTGTGCGTCGCCTGATGCGGCGGGGCGCCACCGCACGGGCAATGAACGTCCTGCACAAAGGGCGTCCAGCGGATGTTGCGCAAGTCCTGCACGGACTCAGTGAACTTGATCGCCATGCAGTGTTTGCCGCACTCGCACAGCATGACCGCGAATTAGCCGCCGCCAGCTTAAGCGAATTCGGAGCCGACGAAGGCATTGATCTGTTGCATACGCTTTCACCCGAAGACATTGCGCAGGTTTTGCAGGAATTGCCTTCGGACGATGCGGCATTATTTGTCGAAAAATTTCCCGTCGAAATCCGCGAACGATTACTCGATTTGATGAAAATCGAGGCTTCGACCGATGTTCAGGAACTGCTGAGTTTTGCTGAATACACAGCAGGCCGCATCATGACGCCTGATGTATTTGCACTAAGTGAAGACCTCACCGTTGGCGAAGCCGTGTCCGCCATTCAAAAAGCCAGCAGCGATATTGAATTGGTTTTCTATTTGTACATTGTTGATGATCGCAGCCATCTGGTCGGAGTGGTTTCGCTGCGGCAATTATTGCTGGTGCCGCCGACTACGCCACTGAAAAAAATCATGAGTTCGGATGTCATCAGCGTGCGCACGGAAACGGATCAGGAGGAGGTGGCACGGATTGTGGCGCGTTACAACCTGCTCGGCGTTCCGGTCGTTGACGAAGAAAATAAGCTGGTCGGTGTGGTCACAGTTGACGACGTGCTGGACGTGATTCGGGAAGAAGCAACCGAAGATATTTACGCGCTGGCAGGTGTCAGTTCTGATGACAATGTGCTGAGTGCGCCAATTCGCTCCGTGCGTTTGCGCCTGCCCTGGTTGCTGGTCAATCTGGCAACGGCAATTCTGGCTTCGACCGTCGTCCATTTTTTTGAAGGGACGATTGCCAAAGTCACCGTCCTGGCCGCACTGATGCCAATTGTGGCCGGGATGGGCGGCAATGCCGCGACTCAAACCCTGGCAGTCATTGTGCGCGGTCTGGCGCTGGGCGAAGTGACCTGGGAAAATGCCCGCCGCGTCATTATCAAGGAATCTCTGGTTGGCTTTGCCAATGGCATAGCCACCGGACTGGTCGCAGCGGTGGTCGTTTGGCTATGGTACGGCCCAACCACAAAAATGGCTTTGATCGGCGGCATTATCGCGTTGGCGATGGTCAATAATATGTTGATTGCAGGAGTCGCGGGCACAGCCGTCCCGTTAATTCTCAAGCGGCTCAAAGCGGATCCGGCGCTGGCTTCGACAGTTTTTGTGACCACCTGTACGGATATTGGCGGATTTCTTTCGTTCCTCGGTATCGCCACTTTGCTGATTAAATACCTGGCCTGAATCCAGGCACTGCTTAAGAATTATAGTCTTATGGAATCACCTCTTTACCTTGTCGCCGGAGCGGTTGTTCTGCTTATCATTGGCTGGGTCATCTTCAAATTTTTCTTTAAGCTGCTCAAGCATTTCATCATCGCTGCTATCCTTGCCGCCGCCATCGGTGTTTTTTATTACCAGCCGTGGAACAACTTTTCACCCGCTAAAGATCCAAACGTCGGCAAGTTTGTCTATGGGCTTAGCTCCAGCAATTTCCTCGGTGTCGTCGTTGGCGACGACGGGGAAAACAGTTGGATCGTCGAAAAAAGCGGCCTGAAGATGAAATATGCCAAAGGGCGGGTGGTGCTGAAAGATAAGTAATCCGGTTGATTGCTTTTACCTGCTCTTTGCTCATCATTCACGTGATCTAATTATCTGACAGCCTGATAATTCGTCAATTGGTCGTCCCTTTACTAATCCCGCCGCAGCATTTACGATTGTAGTTTATGCCTTTGCGCGATACAGATGCCTTTGTCCTGAGAAGCTACACGCTGAAAGAAGCCGACAAGATTTGCGTCTTCCTGACGCGTGATGCCGGCAAGATTCGTGGCGTCGCGCACGGTGCGCGCAAACTCAAAAGTAAATTTGGCTCCAGCCTTGAACCGTTTACCGAAGTCGCTCTTTCATATTTCGAACAGGAAAACCGCGAGCTGGTTTCAATCAATAATTGCGAAATTATCCGGTCACAATTTGGCGATAACTTCAGCAGCGAAAAATTGACGGCGCTGCATTATTTAAGCGAATTGCTGATGGAGTTTCTGCCTGATCACGAACCTAATGAAACAATTTATCGTCTGGTTGGCGCGGCGTTGAAGGCGCTGAAGACTATGCCGACCAACGATCCGACCCTGTTATTACGTTACTGCGAAGTCTGGATTTTGAAGCTCGCGGGATTTTTCCCCGATTGGCGACGCTGTGCCCAATGCGAGCGTGAATTGCCGCTGAATGCTGCGGCCTGGCTTTCGCCGGAGACCGCGCCGCTTTGTGCAAATTGTTCGCATCAGCAGGGCGAAGAATTGAATCCGGCGACGCAAATGCTGGTGAATGATATTTTGCGCCAGCCACCCGAAAAATTTGTCGCAGAAGAACGCGATCCGCGCGCCCTGCACAAGCTTGAGTCGGTCGTAGCGCGACTCATCAAAAATACGCTTGAACGTGAATTGAAATCTTATGAAATGCTGGGACGACTAAAATCTGGTAGTCAGTAGGCAGTAGTCAGTAGTCGGTAGGGAAGGAAATTCCGTGTCAGGTAAAGCGGAGGTTTTTCTCTACCGACTACTGACTACTGACTACTGCCTACCCTAATTCAAATGGAGATTTATTAGACAATGAAATACGTTTATATTTTTGCCAACGGGAAAGCTGAAGGCAACACCACGATGAAAGATTTGCTGGGAGGCAAAGGCGCGAATCTGGCCGAAATGACCAACGCCGGATTGCCCGTCCCGGCAGGTTTTACCATCACCACCGAAGCCTGTAATTCCTATTATGACGAAGGTGGAAAATTCCCCGCAGGAATGCTGGAAGAAGTGCTGCAAGGCATTAAAGATGTAGAAGCCGCGACGGGTAAACAATTCGGTGGCACAGAAAATCCACTGTTAGTTTCCGTCCGCTCCGGCGCAAAATTTTCAATGCCTGGGATGATGGATACGGTTTTGAATCTGGGCTTGAATGATGACACCCGTGACGCACTCGCCAAAATTTCTGGCAACGAACGTTTTGCGTGGGACGCGCATCGCCGGTTCATTCAACTGTTTGGCAAGATCGTGCTGGGCATTGAATCCGAAAAATTCGAGCATATTTTTGAAGGCTACAAACACGAATTAGGGATTCACGAAGACACGTTAGTCAGCGCAGAAACGCTTGCCAAAGTTGTCGGAGATTACAAAGTCCTCGTCAAAAAAGAAACGGGCAAGGATTTTCCAACCGACCCACAAGCACAATTAAAATTAGCGGTCATCGCTGTTTTCGCTTCGTGGAATGGGCGCCGCGCTAAAGATTATCGTCGCATCAACAAAATTGATGACAAGCTCGGAACCGCCGTCAACGTGCAAACGATGGTCTACGGCAACCTCGGCGAAGATTCGGGCACAGGCGTTGCCTTCACCCGCGACGTAGCCACCGGCGAACGTGTGATCTACGGCGAATATCTGCAAAATGCACAGGGTGAAGATGTCGTCGCAGGCATCCGCACGCCGAAGAAAATTGCGCAGCTCAACGAAGAGATGCCGGAAATGTAC
>JANMKB010000664.1:0-7103 GCA_031371805.1 Blastocatellia bacterium
CTATTTAGCCTTGCAAAACATCCAGAAAAAATGGACGATGCCCATTCACGATTGGGCACGTGCACTCAATCAACTGGCGATCCTCTTTGACGGTCGCTTAACTATTCAAAATCCACTTACACAAAATTTCTGACACTCTCCGGGGGTTTGACTCGCGCCGATTTTCGCGAAGGTCAGGCCATTGGTCAGGTTGCCCCAGTTGTCATAGCTGTAACTCCACTGGTTGTAATTGCTCCACATACTCGTCAACTGGTTCCGGTAATTGTAGCTGTAGGTTCTGGAATAGGTCGTATCCAGTTGATCATTATTCTGGAAAATTAAGCCATTGTCGGTGTAACTGTAATCGCTCCCCATGATTTTATCGCTGCCATCCCACTTGCTTAGGGACATATTGGTCAATTGATTGAGGTTGGCATTATACGTCAAATCGAGCTTCCGAAGACGACCTGGCTGGCTTTGCCAAAGGCACGATAGCTGAGACTGTCAATCACATTCGTCGTACTGAGCGCATCGCCGCCAATCAGACTCGTGCCAACGGAATCCAGTGCGCCTGAACCCTTGTACGCATAATTGACATTCTGACTGTAGAGCGTATTGCCAGTGGGTGGCGTGTTCGCCTGCTGAATGGGAGCGCCTTTGAAATTGACGGTTTGCGGTAAGACCAGCTCTGCCGCCACGACCGCCTGTACAGGCGTGAAGTCATACCCGCTTTTGGCGGCGACCCGCGTGTACGCGCCGAGCGTGCTGACCGTGAACGAATAATTCCCGCTCGCATCACTCGTCGTCGTCTGGGTCTGGGATAAAACCCAATTGTCCGCCGTTTGCAGAAAACTTCTGACCCGCTCAAAACTCCTCAACTCTTTTGTCTGAGTAATAAAAGATTTTGAATTTAGTCTCTTTATCAAGTATTGATGCCGCAACCTTTTCAATTTCTGCTCTATCAGAAATTAACTTATTAACTAAATCCATATCATCTTTTACATAAATATAAAGGATTTTCGTATTAGGGCCATATACCAGTGTATGATTTATAAGGGCAACTGTAGATACTTGATGACCTTCTTGTTGTAGCTGCTCACTTATTTTTTTAAATTTATCATTTTCATTAGATTCACACCATCTAGGCAGTTTGCAGCTTAACTGACAAGTCAATAAGTAACTTAGCAGAATTATAGTAAACACTTTTCTTTTATTCATGATATAGCTTAACTTAAAAGCATTTAGAGTTTATTTGATTATCTAGTTCATTCTCGGATAGTAATTTGGTACCACCTTATCGCGTTCATAGCCCGTGAATTTCTTCGTGTTCTGATTCGGCGTCGCGCTCCATTCCAGTTGTAGCCTGCTATACGGGTCAAACTCCGCCCGATCCCGTCAAAATTCGCATGCGTCCATTCCCAAACTGTCGCGCCGTCGTTCAGGGTGAAGCTGCTGTCCACGCCGTGGATATTCGTTTGCTCGACGCCGCGCCCCAACTCATCATACTTGAATTTCTGCCCGCTGTATTTCCCTGCCAGCGCGTTGGGATGATCGCTGCCCTTGCGAATGACGCGGCCTGCCCCGTCAAAATCCTGGAAGCTCGCCACGATTTGCTCGGTGCCGTTCACGACATCAAACTTCGCGTTCGTGGTTTGCCGCAGCAGGTTATCCCAGTAGCTCACACTTGACCACGCGCCATTGGGTTTCGTCGTCTGCACCGGACGATCCGCGAAATCATAGCTCAACGTGGTGGTACTGACATCCAGACTGCTCACCTTGATTTGACGGGCAAACGACGACTTTGGGGAAATTCGTTTTGCCACAATTTAAATTTTGTTGTGGGAGACGAGCGGGAAATTACGCCTGGCGCATATTTTTGCCCGACAGATTTTTTTAGTATTTTTTAATGCAGGGGAATTGTCGGAAGCAAACGCGGAAAAATCTGGTATGGCTTAGCCTTTGCTGGTGTAAAAATATAAGGAAACTAACAAAAACATTTCTTCTATCCATCCCTTCGATTTATCAGCGGGTGTTAGCTGATCGTCCAGGGGATAGCCCGGTACCATGACAAAAGGGATTCGCGTTAGTCACTTGCCCGACAATTTCTTTAGGGGGGTTGCTATTTACACCTGCGACGCATGTCTTCCAGCATTTGCTGAATTTGTTGTTTGACTGTCGCCGTCAAAGCTTCGTATTGCGCTTCGCCCTGCAAGGCAGAATTCGCGGTGATTGGTGTGCCGAAATGGATTTTGACTTTGGTAAAACGGATGCGTGCAGAACCGCGCCCCCACACCTGCCATAGTCCATCCAGCGCCACAGGTACAATTGGGACATTTAATTCCGTCGCCAGAATCGCGGCGCCTTTTCTGAACGGATGCAATACGCCATCAAATGACCGTTCGCCTTCAGGATAAATGTTGAGAATTTTATTGGCGCGTAATCCAATTGCTCCGGCGCGCATCGCACGCAGCAATTTTGTATCAGGATCAACCGGGACAACGTGCATTAATTTCGCCACCCACGTCATCAGCGCACTTTTAAAAAACTCGCTCCAGCCCACGTGAAAAATTTGTTGCAGGAGCGGCAGGGGATAAGTTGCACTTACCAGAAAAGCGTCGAGATAACTTTGATGATTTGGACAAATCAAAAATGGGCGGCGCAGACTGGTAATATTTTCCAGCCCTTTGACTTCCAGCCTGAGCAAAACGCGTGCGGCAAAATACAAACCTCGTAAGCCCAGATAAGCAAGCAAAGTAAACCACGGTCGAGGCTGCAAATACGCTTGCAACTCAGAATTATCGGTTGTCGTGTCGTTCAATATTTCCTGCCAGTTGCGCGTATTCGCGGCATCTTTGACAGCAAAATTTCCGCTGGGGATTTGCACCTGTGCGAGCCTGATAATTTCTCCGGCAGTAAGGGCAGCGGCGGCGGCTTGTGGTTCAAGTTCAATGCCCAGCGCCTGTTCGATGTTGACGTGCGCCTCAGCACGCGCCAGTGAATCCAAGCCTAAATCAAGCTCCAGATTCATCTGCGGATGAATGACATCGGCGTCGTGCGAATTTTGTTTGAGTGCAGTAATAACCGCTTTCCCCGCGGGCGAATCAAGCAGGGCGCGATCTTCATCGGTCAACACAAATTGTTCGGCATCGCGTGTTTGTCTGGCCACGACACCGGAATCTTCGATTTGTTGTTTGAGTTCAAAGCGCTTGATTTTGCGTGTTGCGGTGCGCGGCAATGGTTCGGTGCGGACAATATAATCACGGACGCGTTGATATTCGGGCAGTTCTCTGCCGAGTCCATCCAGTTCCCACCGAATTAATTCACGCGTATTGGAAATATGATTGGCTTTGAGATAATCGAAATCCGGCACGACAATCGCGCACAGTTTTTCAGCTCCCGCAAATTCGCCGACCTCATCTTTCACGCCCAGCACACAAATTTCACCGACGACTGACGTTTTCGCATAATGCGCTTCGACATCTTCGGGATAAACATTTTTGCCCGAAGGCAGGATGATGACATCTTTTTTGCGCCCGACAATGTACAAATGATTTTGCTTATCAAAGCGGCCTAAATCACCTGTGAGAAACCAGCCGTCTTCGGTAAAAGCTTCGCGGTTGGCTTCAGGATTATTGTAATAACCGGGCATCACGATGGAGCCGCGAATCATGACTTCGCCAATGCCTTCGCTGTTGGGTTCGGCAATTTTCACTTCGGTATCACCAAGCGGCGTGCCAACCGAGCCGACTTTGTTATCTTCAAAGCGTGTCGCCGTCGCCGCCCCCGAAGTTTCCGACAAACCATAGCCCTGCAAAATCGTGAAGCCGAGGCGGTGATAATCATTGGCGACACTGGCATCAAAACTTGAGCCGGCGGAAATCGTCAGCCGCAATTTTCCGCCAAAGCCGTCGTGGACTTTCTTGAAAAACAGCATCCCGGCATTGACGTTCAGGTAATCGCGTAACCAGCCGTTAAGCACAAGCAGGGATTTGAAAATTAACTGCACGGGCTTCGGTTGCGTCCGCACAGCGTCAAATATTTTTTTATGGAAGAGATAAAACAAACGTGGGACACCCGTCAGCGTCGTCACCTGACCTTCTTTCAAGCCGCGCACAATTTCTTCGGGATTAAGTTCCGTGATGTAAACCACGCGCAAGCCGATTGTCGTCGCCACCCACAAATTGACGACCTGCGAATAAGAATGAAACATCGGTAACAGGCTAAGCACGACTTCATGCTCAGAAATTTTCATCGCTTCCTGTACGCCTTCGCTTTCAGAAAAAATATTACCGTGCGTTAACTGCACCGCTTTTGGCGTGCCGGTTGTGCCTGACGTGTAAATCAGCACCGCGACATCCGCCAGTTTCGCGGGTGGTTTTTGGGCATTGAATTCCAGCGTAGTTTTCGTGTTCGCCCAATCCTCAAAAACTCCCAAGCCGTTGGACGATGCCAGCGGACGCAACGCGACAGCCGGGATTTGTTTGCCCAGCCGATCACAAATTTCGTGAAATTTATCGAGTGAAGACGGCGAGACAAACGCCAGTTTCGCGTCAGAATTATTCACAAAATTGGCGAGCGTTTCCGCTTTGGCGGAAGGATCAAGCGGCACGGCAACAGCGCCGCGATACAAAATGCCGAGGTAAGCGACAACCCAGTTCGGATGATTTTCGCCGATGATGGCGACGCGATCACCGGGCGCGATATTTTCCTGCGCCAGGCGATAAGCAATGCTGCGAAACCGCGCCAGCATTTCACTAAACGTTGTTTCTTCGACTTGCGCACCCAGCAAAGTCATGGCGACTTTATCAGGACGGGCCTCAGCCGCTTCAATGAGCTTTTCGCAAAAGGTAGTAGCCATTTGTGAACCTGAAGAGGAATGGATTAAACGACGAATATGCAGCCACAGATTAGCACAGATGCAGGCAGATGAAAGACAGTTAGAACATAGTTGCAGAAAATCTATTTTCCTGCTCACTTTCCCAGGTAACGCGATCTATCCAGCCGCATCAGGGTCGCCGTACTTTTGGCAACAAGCGTGCCGTCGGCAAACGTAATACTAACGTCTGCATACGCTAATGTTTTGCCGAGGTTTTCTATTTTCGCCTCGCAAAATAAGTCATGATCTTTGGCAGCGCGTAAAAAATTGATGCTCTGTTCGACGGTCGTCATTATTTCCTGCGGTGCGACAATCGTCATCAAAGCATGCGCGGCAGCGGCGTCCGCCAGGCTGTAAATCGCGCCGCCGTGAATGACGAAAGGCTGCAAAAATTCAGGGCGAAACGGCATCTTCATTTTCACCCAGCCTTCGCCGGCATCCACCATTTCGATGCCGAGATGTTTGAGGTATGGAATGTTATCGGAGATTTTTTGGACTTTGACAAATTGTTCACTTGGCATAATTTTCACAGTTCCAGCAAGCTTAAACCCCTGATTGTATGAGAATGTACGAAATCACTTGTCCTGATTTTCCTTCGCGTTCAAGTTTAACCTGACGATTTTAATAGCTGGATAAAATGCTCTGTACACGAGAAATAAATACCCGACAAGAAATGGAATAAATAAAATAACCGAGAAAAGTGTCAGCAGGGTCAAGACCGCATACGCATCATCATTTGCAGTTCCCTGCTCCCGCAACCCGCCCATAAAATCGAAGACTGCACGTTCCAAATTAAGTGCTGTTAACGTCACGATAATAGACATAAGGGGAAGCATCGCCGCGATTATTATTGAATAAAACTCCAGTTGTGCGTGTCGTTTCAGATAGAAAAACAAGAGGGCTACACGCCAGGTAGCAACCGTCGCTAAAAACCATAAATTCATGGTGCGTGCGGTTTCTAAACTATAGAACCACTCGACCGGAACAGCATAAAGAATTGCTGGCGGAGAGGTTACAGAAATAAACGTCAGCACGTGACGGTACGACCACGATTGAGGCTTGAGCGGCCAAATAAGCAACCAAAGCAAAAGCGATAAAACGAAGATATAGATAACTGAGCCAACTCCCAAATGCTGAAGCAAATTCGCCCCAGAATCATCCCAATACCTTCCCATCCCCACGACCCACGTGCAAAACAAACCCAAGGCAAGATGCCTGTTGCCCAGGCGAAGAAACTCCGCCTGGCTCAGACAAAAAGTTAGCAGTTTGCAGACTGACCTGATAATTTTTGGCGGCGGATTTTTCGTTGCGTTATCCATACGCGGTTGGAAAATGATGCTTGGAATATTTTCAAGCACCACATTCTTTTCACCTTTAATTTTGTACGTCGTGGGATTATTTGCTTTGCGTTTTTTTGCGTTTGAAAATCGCCTGGCCTTTCAGCCACTTAATTTCTTTTCCAGTAGTAAACCCAATCTCCCAGTTTTCTTCCAAAACCTGACCGTCAGTGCTGAGCTTTATTTGACTGCAATAAATAAAGCGCTGGTTTGCCTGGTGGTTTTTACCGCTGCCGTAACACGAGACTGAATTCCCTTCGATAATCCCTGTGCAGCTTAGCTGAGTTTGTTTTTACGCAATTTTTGCAACCCCAACCATCGCAGGGGTTGTGAGAGTTTGCGAGTTAAGCCTGATTTCATCCAGTTGCCGCATCGTCGCATCAAGCAAATAGCTCTCGCGGCAATTCGAGCAATGAATGACAGGGATATTTTCAATCAAGACTTTTTTCTCGCCTTTTCCGAATACTTTATCTATGTGCGCCACAAGCGCAGTTTTCTGCCCACAGAGATTACAGACAACCAGACTGGGAATTTCTTTTTTACTTCTCATAAAGGCGTACAGCGGGCTGCCAGCCCGCGTTCCTGTTTACACAACCATTCCTTTCACAAACAACCTGCTCCCCACATTTCAGCTTACGGGCTGGCAGCCCGTGCTACGTGTTACACATTCCCACGCTTAATCTCTTCCGCCAAATAATCCGTCGCTCGCCACGACACAGCCAAAATTGTCAGCGTTGGATTCTTCTCAGTCGCCGACGGGAACGAACTGCCATCTACCACAAAAACATTTTTCACAGCGTGCATTTGGTTGAAGCCATTCAGCATTGAATTTTTCTTATCGGCTCCCATGCGGCAGGTTCCATGTTCGTGAATCGGTGAGCCGGGATGATCCCAGTCGTTGCGTTTGTAAT
>JANMKB010000666.1:0-14107 GCA_031371805.1 Blastocatellia bacterium
GTTTCATGAAGGACGGCAAGTATCCAAAATATTTGCGCTTCGTGGATAAAATGATTGCACGGAGTATCGCCGAAGCTGCTAAAAATCTTCAGCCTGCAAAACTCAAAATTGGTATTACGACAGTGCAACAATTTCCAGCCATCGCGGGGATGCAGGTGCGCAACGGAGGTCGTCCGCCCAAATTTTTTGACGAAGAAATGCGTGTTATGCAATTCGTCAATAAACGCTCCAACAAAACTATCGGGACGCTGATAAATTGGAATGTGCATCCCGAATCAATGGAAGACAAAAATCGTGAAATCACTTCGGACTTTATTCACACAGTGCGCGAAACCGTAGAGAAAAAAGTTGGGGGCACTGCCGTGTATATTTCCGGCCCGATTGGCGCCGTCGAAATCGTCGGCGATTCCAACACAAAAAATAATGACCGCATCAATTTTGACGGCAAAGATTTTGAACTCAAACCCAACTCAACGCGGCCTGTATTTACTCTCGAACGCACGTATGCGATGGGGCGCGACATGGGCAAAGCCGCGCTCGCAGCAATTGAAAAAGGCGAGTGGAGCAAAAGCGATGTGCTCGAAGTTAAGAAAGCTGATTTGCACGTGAAGATGGACAATCAGGGCTATATGATTTTGCTGAAGCTCGGCGTGCTGGATACGATTATGAATCCTGATGCGAATGGCATCCCGCAATCAAAGACCAGTATTTACGCGATCAATTTAGGCGATGCGCAAATCGTGACGACGCCGGGCGAATTATTTCCAGAGATTTTTTACGGCCTTGATAAATATCGTCGCACTGATTGCCCAGCCGCCGACACCGGAGCGCCGCTCGAACCAGGCATCCGCGATGCAATGACCAAAAAATATAAATTTATGCTGGGGCTTTGCCCGGACGAATTTGGTTACATCGTGCCAGCCTCGGATTTTCGCCGCGAGCCGATTGACATGACGAATCCACAAATCAAACAATCACCTGACGCATGCAAGGCGCAGGGCGTGTCGAATCATTACCACGAAACCAATTCCGCCAGTTCAGAACTAGCACCCGCTTCGGCTTGTGTCACAGTGGCATTGCTGACTGGCAAAATCCCCGCCAGTCCCGCGTGCAAAAATGTGGGGCAATATTCTGACTATGTGAAAGAATTGACGCGCAAATCGAAGGCTAAATAAAAGTTGAAAATTATGGTCGCCAATCTAAAAGATATTCCATGTCATCGCTACACGTTAGAAGAGTATTTTGCTTTGGAACGTATCGGCTCGGCGCGTTATGAATTTTGGGACGGCGATATTGTTTGTATGAGTGGCGGCAGCAGCCCACACGCCGAAATCAGTGGCAACGTATATTTTTCACTCCGCCAAAAATTGACGAGCAGTAATTGCAAAGCCTACAACTCAGAATTAGCCATCAAAACACCTAAACTCCCGCCGTATCGTTACCCCGACGCCAGCGTAGTCTGTGGGCAAACTTCGCTTGATAAAATTGAAGGATTCGACACGATCACGAACCCTGTTGTAATTATTGAAGTGATGTCTGCAACTACGGAAAACAAAGATCGCAATAAAAAACGCCTTGCTTATCAGGCGCTGCCCAGCTTGCAGGAATATTTGCTGATTGCTCAGGATGAACCGCACGTGACGCAATACACGCGACAGGGAAATTTCTGGCCGCGCAAAGATTTTGCCGATTTAGAAGTGAAAATCGTACTCGCTGCAATCAATTGCGAACTGAGTTTGCGTGAGATTTATGAAGGAATAATTTTTAGCTGACGTTTGTGCCTACTCCTTTTTAACCAAAAATTTCCGCCATAAAATTTTTCTGTTAACGCTTTCGTTGCACCAGTCGTCTTACCCTGCGAAGACGAAATCAGCGGCACAAACACAAGCCGCCTGTGATAAGAAACGCAGTTATTTCTTGAGATGATGGGCTACCCCCAATGGCACAGTTAGCAGACAACGTTTTATCAATTGTGAGTATGCACGCCGAACCCAATTCGCCCCAACTTTCATCGGCTCCGGTTTTGCAATTGGTGAATCACGAAAAATCGGAAGAGATCACTTTAGTCGAGGCCGCGCGTAATGGTGATCGCGCCGCTTTTACGAAGCTCTATGAACGTTATGCGCGGATGGTACACGGAATTGTGCTGGCACGTGCGCCACGCACCGAAGCCGATGATTTAGTCCAGGATGTTTTCTTCTTTGCCTGGCGCAAAATTCATACGGTGCGTGATGCGGCGGCGTTTGGTGGCTGGATCGGGATGATCGCGCGTAATCGGGCGATGGATTACCACCGCCAGAAACATGAAACGGAAGAATTGACCGCGAATATGGCTGACACTATCGCTGAAAAACCAGCGCCAACTGCCGAAGCGATGGCGGTGCTCGAAGCGATAAAATCATTGTCGGAAGCTTACCGCGAGACGCTGATTTTACGGCTGGTGGAAGGCATGACCGGGCTGGAAATTGCCGCTCGCACGGGGCTGACGCCGGAATCCGTCAGAGTCAATTTGCATCGCGGGATGAAAATGCTCCGCGAACGATTGGAAGGCCAGACGGCTTAGTATTTGAGAGCAACGACCGCAAACAAAAAAGTTTACGGCACATCAGGGTGAAGTCATGAACGACAAATATTTATGGGACAAATCAGGTGAACCGGACGACGAAATTCGCCAGCTTGAAGCCTTGCTGCGCGAGTTCAGTTACCAACCGTGTCCGCTTGCGTTGCCAATTGAGCTGCCGAAAAGAATTATTTTTCAGTATGCGCCGGTTCGTTACGCCGCGCTTGCCGCGATGGTTTTGCTCGCGGTTGGCTTGGGATTCTGGCTCGCGCTTCGTCAACCATTGAATAAACCTGAGCTGGCTGGAAAAGGGAACGCTGCTACTCCAACTCCGACAATCTTTCCACAGGCAATTGAGCGTCAACAGGAGCCGGAAGAGCCGGAGCAGAAATTAGTCAGGCATAATTTGAGGCCGCAAACACAGACTCGATACGTCAGGGCTGCTCATAAGCGAGTCCACAAAAAGAGCCTTGAAAAACAGGAAGAAGAGGCCGGCGAAAAAGTTTTATACGCCCTGCAACTCACGAGCGATAAGCTCAATTTAATCACCCGTAAAATCCAAACGGATGTTAACTAACCATTATTTTTTCCCTTTGAACGGAGGGTTTTATGACCAACTTTATTCTTTATAATTTTATTGCAAATCTCACGGCTCTGGCGCGACAGATGTTCCTACCGGTACTTTTTATAACTTGCGCCGTGACTGCTTCATACGCCCAGGCCGGCAACCTCGCGCAGAGCCAGTATGCCAAAGCCAAAATTGACATCAGCCATCTGGCCGGGCTTGAGACCAAAGCCGAATCTGTCGTCGAAGTCTCGATTGATCGCAAGACGCTGCGCCTGGCGGAAAAATTCTTCAGTAAATCCATTGATCCCGATGAACAAAAAATTAAGGAATTGATTTCCGGCATTGAAGGAATCTGGGTCAGGGTTTTTGAATTTGAAAAAGATGACGAATATTCCGTCAATGATTACGAAAATTTACGCACGCAAATTCAGGGCGCGGGATGGACAAAGCTGGTCGGCGTGACCAGCAAAAAGAAAGATAAAATGCACGTCGAAGTCTCGCTGATGACGGATGACAACGACAACATTCTGGGCGTCGCGATTATTGCGGCGGAACCAAAACAACTGGCGGTCGTAAATATCGTCGGTACTTTTGATCCGGCGCGGATTCGTGAGTTGAGCGGTAAATTCAAAATCCCCGACCTCGACCTGGAAGGAATCGGCATCGTCACGAAAAAGAGCAAAGACAAGGATAAAGACAAAGAAAAACCCAAAGAAGAAGTAAACAAAAAGAATTAATCAAACCCCTTTATATTGCCTTTAGTCTGGCAGCGAAGTCGCTATGAAATATTTTACCCGTTCATTTGTCATCCTCATTATTTTGTCATTCGTCGTTGCTGTGACTCCGGCGAAGCCCAACGAATTCAAAGCCGTTGTCCGGCACATCAAAACTCATTACAAAGCCAAACAACTCCGCATCCCGTTGGTTTTCGGTCTGGTCGGAATTGGCGCGAGGATTTACACGAAAGGTGCGGTCAGAGGCTTAAAGCTGGCGATTTTTCAGGATCAGGATTTTTCCGCAACTGTCAAAGACAACAGTTTTGATGGTGTCCTGAAAAATTCGCTGGACACGACATGGACGCCGATGATTCGGTTTTATTCGCGCAAAGAAGCGCAGCGAACTTATCTTTACGCCAGGGAAGACGGCAAAGATTTTCAAATTTTATTGACGGCGCTGGAAGCTGATAGCGCCGTCGTTCTGTCAGTCAAAGTCAATCCCACGCAATTGATGAGATTCATTGAAAAGCATAACAATGGTGAATCAATTTTGGGCGAATTTGGCCTGGGCAAAGAGAAAAAACAAAAAGACGATGCCGTAGTTATTGCCACAAATAATGAGGCAAAAGAAAAAAACGATGCGGCAGTCGTGGCTGATGCTGAACCCGTAAATAAATTGCCGGAAAGTAAAGACGACGCAACTATTCCGACGCCAGCAAAAGCAGCCGACACCGTAAAAGCCGACATCAGCATTGATACAAAACTGGTCAGCCTTAACGCCAAAGTCCTGAACAATTCCGGCAAGCCGATCATGACGTTAAAGAGGGAAGATTTCACGCTGTACGAAAATAATGTGAAGCAGGAAATCTCTCATTTTGCGCCTGTGACTGCGCCAGTCAATTTGGTTTTATTGCTGGATTTCAGCGGCAGCACCGAAAAGAAAAAAGATGTTATCAAGGATGCCGCCAAAAAATTTGTTGATTCGCTTGGCCCGAATGATCGTGTCGCGGTGGCAGCTTTTGCGCGGCGGTTTTATCTCGGCTCAGGCTTCATTGCCGACAAAAAAGAGCTGAAGAAAATCATCAAAGACATCAAAATCCCGTCCAGTGGCACGGCGTATTACGATGCGATGTGGAATACGATGGACGTTTTTAAACAAGCCAGCGGTGGTCGGAACGCCGTCGTTGTCCTGACCGATGGCGTAGACAATTCAATTAGTGCGCCCAAAACTTTTCCACCCAAACACAGCTTTGATGAATTATTGGAACGCATTGCTGGAGAAGATGTGACGATTTATCCGATGTATCTGGATACGGAATATGAGACTGTCGTCAAACGTCATGGACGCGACACGCACGAGACATACGCGGTTGCCAGAAAACAGCTCAATCAGGTCGCCGAGCAAACTGGTGGCATGTTATTTCAAGTCGCCCGTATCGAAGACCTCGACGGCGTGTACCAGCGCGTAGCTCTGGAACTCAAAACGCTTTACAGCATTGCCTATACGTCCACGAATGACGAAGCGGCCAAAGCGCAGAAAAAAGACTGGCGCGAAATTAAATTAATGGTGAATCAGAAAGATACTGTGACACGCAGCAAGCGCGGATATTACGCAAAGTAAAATGCTGGCTGATAAATAATTTTCCTCCTTCCTCTGACTTTTTTCTTCCGGCCTGTTAATAATTCCTCTTTCGGTTCGTTTTACTCAGTGGAGAACGAAATATGAAGGAGGTTGGAATGCCAGTTACTGCTACCCACTTACGCGCTGTACCCGCGCCGCAGAGCCAGTTAGAGAGCCTGTTTCAGCAACATTACGATCAGATTTTCCGCACGGCATATCGCGTCACGGGTAACGCCAACGACGCTGAAGATGTACTGCAAACCATTTTCCTGCGCTTAGCACGTCGCTCAGGCGACTTTGCCTTAGAACCAAACCCGAAAGCATATTTACTTCGCGCAGCCATCAACGCTTCACTCGACATCGTTCGGACTCGCAATCTTACTAATTTAATTTCAATTGACGATGTCACCTCTGATAATTTTCAAACCCGTCCAAATCAAAATCCCGAAGCACTGCACTCTGATCAGGAGTTGCGCCAGATTATTCAAAAAGAAATTTCCGGCTTGAGCGAAAAAACCGCGCAGATGTTTGTCCTGAAATATTTTGAAGGGTTAGACAACAAAGAAATTGGACAAATTCTCGGCACTTCGCATTTAGTCGTCGGCGTGATGCTGCATCGAGCGAGAGCGCAGTTGAGGAAAAAACTAGAAGGTGGTCGGTTATCGGTGGTCAGTGGTCGGTAAAACGGTTACCTCTCGAAACGAGAGACTCGAAACTATAAATGCTATGAAAAAGAATCATAAACAAATTTTAGCTGAAGCGCTGAACGACATTCGCTACGAAGCGATTGATCCTTCGGCTGTCAAAAACGCTGCTGAGCGCGTCTGGGCACGCGTCGCAAACGAGGAAAATATTATGGCAACGACACAAACTGCGCAGGCGGAACACCTCCGCAACTGCGATGATTTTCAATCACTGATTCCGGCGTATATAAGCCAGCAACTGACTTCGGCGCGAGTACTGTTATTTGAAGATCACACCCGCGAATGTTTCGCTTGCCGCAAGGAATTAAAGGCAGCGCGAACCGCCACCGCGAAACAGCAAACGGCAGTTGTGAAGACGACAAAAAATTCGTGGTTCAGCTTCAAGCAACCAGCTTTCCGTTTCGCTTTCGCAGCAGTCTTAGTGCTGGGACTTGGCTTGGGTTCGTGGCCAATTCTGGAAAGAATTATCGACTCCTTCAAAGTTTTCAACGCCGTCGTCATGGCTTCCAACGGCAATCTTTATCGCGTCAACGATACCCAAAATACGCCCCTGAAAGTTGGTGAAAAAATTAATCGCGGTGAACGACTCCGCACGGCGAAAGGCTCTACTGCCATCGTCAAATTAGCCGATGGCTCATTGATCGAAATGGCCGAGCGTTCAGAATTTTCGTTAACCGATAATCCTGATGGCACGACGATCAACCTCAATCAGGGCAACGTCATCGTGCAAGCCGCGAAGCAAAAAAATAAACATCTCTACGTCAAAACAAATGACGCTTTAGTCTCGGTTGTTGGCACAATTTTTTCGGTCAACAACGGTACCAAAGGTTCGCGTGTCTCCGTCGTCGAAGGTGAAGTTCACGTCGAACACGACAGCAAAGATGCGAAGCTTTTGCCGGGCGATCAGGTCACGACCAGCGCCAGCATCGAACCTTTACCGATCAAAACTGAAGTGTCGTGGAGCAAAAATTCCGCGCAGTATTCACAGATGCTTGATGAAGTTGAAAAACTGCGCAAAGACATCGCCGCTCTGCCTCGTCCCGGCGTGCGTTATTCAACGCGCATTTTAGATGCAATGCCGGAAAGCACGGTGTTTTATGTCGCGCTGCCAAACCTGAGCGAAACGCTGAATGCCTCGTATTCATTGGTCAAACAGCGCATTGAACAGAATCCTGAATTACAGTCGTGGTGGAGCCGGAACAACAAAGGCGAAGGCGATAAATTGTTCGCACATATCCGTGAGTACGGTTCCTATCTCGGCGAAGAAATTTCCCTTAGTTCATCGCTGGATAATGTCGGGCATCCGACTGAACCGTTAGTTATCGCCGAGCTTCGCAACGCCTCTGGATTGCGTACCGCGCTGGAGCAAATTGCGAATTCTCCCGTGCAAATTATTGACGATCCGGGGACAGCACAGGCCGCCAATGGCAAAGATGTTTTTGTGTGGATGCATGGAGACTTACTCGCAGCTTCGCCAAAATTAACTTCGCTTCAGCATTTGGCAGTTTCGTTGAAGGCGGCAAATAATTTCAAAGCGACTTCGTTTTACGCTTCGATTGCCAGACGTTATCAGGAAGGAACCAGCTTGATCGTCGCGGCTGATTTGCAAAAAATCGCACCACAATTGACCGGCAAAAACCAGGGCATCAATACTGCTCATCAGGAATTAGGCTTGCTGAATCTCAAACATTTCATCGCTGAAATCAAAGATGGCAACGGCAAATCACAGAACAGCGCGGAGTTGACTTTTGCTGAAGCCAACAAAGGCGTCGCCGCGTGGTTGGCGCAGCCTGCGCCAATGGGTTCGCTGAAATATATTTCACCGGATGCCAATGTTGTCGGGGCTTTTGTCGTCAAAGACCCTGGCGCGATGGCTGATAATTTAATCAACGCGCTGAAAGCGGTCGAACCAAAATTCGGCGAAGAGTTAGCAAAATTTGAATCTGAACACGGCGTGAATGTGCGCAACGACATCGCGGCTCCGCTTGGTGGTGAATTCGCTTTTGCCCTTGACGGACCAATAATTCCTACGCCTTCGTGGAAAATCATCGTCGAAGTTTACGATCAAGCGAGGCTGCAACAAACGCTGGAACATACGGTAGACGGGATTAATCGTGAAGCACAAAAATCGGGCAAAAAGGGTTTCACCTTAACGAAATCTGAGCAGAACGGCCAGGCTTTTTATGTCATCAAGTCGTTGGATTTCTCGGTTGAGATTAACTACGCGTATGTCAAAGGCTATCTGGTTGCTGCGCCAAGTCAGGCTTTGATTGAGCGAGCGACTCGCTATGCTGAATCCGGTAGTTCTATCACGAGTTCACCACGTTTCATCGCTTCGTTGCCCGAAGACAAGCAGGCGAATTTCTCGGCGATGCTCTATCAAAATCTCGCGCCCATCGTCAATCCGATTGCGAAGAATTTGGGCAACATTAACGAGAAAATGAAAGGCGGAGAGATTGGGGCAATCACTGCACTCGCCGGCAATGCACCTTCGTTAGCCTATGCCTATTCATTCGGAGACCGCATCACCTTATCCGTGAACACCGAAAAAGGCGCACTGAACTTAGGCGATTTGCTAAGTGTGCCAGGCTCAATGGCAATGCACGGGATCATTCGTAATGCGCTGCACCAGTAATCCTGGAACGTAAACTTTCAGTATGCGCCGCGTCCTCCACTTTAAGTTTGAAAAAAAACAGGTGAATTACGCGGCGCAGTTTCCCGTTAATCTACAGCGTTGACAATGGCGCAAACTAAAAGTTTACGCTACATTAAGCGGAACTTCATCGCGCCGATGCGCGTATTGAAAGGAAAGATAAGCGTCCCGCTTATCACTACATTGCGGAGATAAAATATGAAAAAACCGATCCTGATAACAATTCTTGTATTGAGTGGAATGTCCCTGCTTTCGTCGGGCTGTTCACGTCATTTGCATGCAGCGATTAATAGCCACAAAACTGAAAATAAAGCTGAAAACAAAGGCGATGACGATGCGAATTATTCTGAGCGGGAAGAAATTACGCAGAATTATACATTCGCTCCAGATGCGAAAGTTGACGTGACCGGCATCAACGGTTCTGTCGATGTTACGACTACGGATGGCAACAAAGCAGAGATTCATATCCTGCGTCTGGCGCGTAACAAAGACGCCTTTGAGAATCACAAAACGATGATCAAATTCGAGGGTAATGAATTGACCATCGAAGGCAATCGCAAAAAAAGTTCCGGCCTCTGGGATATGGTGACAGGTAATGATGATCTGCGTGTACGTGTCACTTTGAAGCTGCCACGCAAGATTGAATTCACCGCTTCAGGCGTCAATGGACGCGTCAATCTGGGCGAAATCGAAGGACGTGTCGAAGCGCACGGCATCAACGGAAAAGTCACGATTGCGAAGGCTCTTGGCGCAACGGAATTTTCCGGCGTCAATGGCAAAATCGAAGTGACTATCGCCAGGCTCAATAAAGAAGGCATCAATATTCACGGCGTCAATGGCAACGTTGATTTAAAATTCCTCGACGAAGTCAACGCCAACATCGAAGGACACGGTAACAATGGACGCATCAATGCTGACCTGCCAAACGTTCAGATCAAAGAACAAAAGCATTCAAATTATAGCGCAGTGATTGGCACAGGCGGGCCGACCATTGAAGTCAATGGAACAAACGGAAATGTCTGGTTGTCGAGCGCTAAGAATGTGACCGTAGCGCCAAAATCTGAAGCTAAGGGAAGTTAGGATAAAAAATAAATAGAACACGGATGACCCGGATGGAGCGGATTAGCGCGGATAAAAGCAATCTATAGATTACTGTCAAATAATCATCAGCGAAAATCCGTCAAATCCGCGTCATCCGCGTTCTATTCTTCCAGATTCTATTCCTTCAATTATGACTCCAATCATCGAACTCGAAAATCTCGGTATCAAATTTGGCAGCCGACAAATTCTTGACCAGCTTAACGTCAAGCTCACCGGACGCGCCATCGGATTGCTGGGGCCGAATGGTGCCGGTAAGACGACGCTGATTCATACGTTGCTGGGCTTTCATCCGCCAACTTCTGGAACAGCAAAAATTTTCGGGCGCGACATTTCCTCTGAGGCCAAAGAGATTCGCGGAATGATTGGCTTTATGCCGGAACGCGATTCGTTCATTGCCAATATGACATGTGTCCATTTTGTGCGGCTGATGGCTGAGCTTTCCGGCTTGCCTTCGGATGCCGCGCTCGAACGTGCGCACGAAGCTTTGTTTTATGTGGGCTTGGGCGAAGCGCGTTACCGTGAACTTGGGTCGTATTCGCTCGGCATGAAACAACTTGCCAAGCTCGCACAAGCTATTGTTCACGGGCCAAAATTGATTATTCTCGACGAACCTACCAACGGTCTTGACCCGCCCGCGCGGCAACGCATGATTGAACTCATCCGCGAAATTCGTGACAGCAGGCAGGCGCAGGTTTTGCTTTCTTCGCATTTGCTGCACGATGTCGAAGAGTGTTGCGAAGAAATTTTGATTATGAAAAATGGTCGCATCGCGGCGCATCACGACCTCGAAGCCGAACGCAAAGCCAATCGAAAATTTATCGAAATGGAAACACGCGGCAATCAGATCGCCTTCGCGGAAGCCGTTGAAAAGCTGGGTTGCGAATACGCCATCACCAGCAAACAACGGATGAAATTAATTATGGATGAACAGGTCGAAGTACGCGATCTCTATCGTCTGGCAGCCGCCAGTGAATTACAAATTCGCAGCCTGAATTATAAACGCGATTCACTGGAAGATATTTTCCTGAAAGCCATGGAATAAAATAAAAACAACGCCAGTTGTGAAACAGTCGTTTCGCTCTTGAAACGCGAGAAGCTCTAATCTATGCTTGTCTGGTAGCGGCAAACATGCGAGTTCGACAGATTCTGTCGGGCTTAATACTTCACAAGCATTACCGAATTAGGAGAATAAAACTATGTCTCGCGTTGCTCATTTTGAAATTCACGCGGATGATCCCGCTCGCGCTATCAGCTTTTATGAAAACGTTTTTGGCTGGCAATTTAGTAAATGGGATGGCCCTCAGGATTACTGGCTCATTAAAACTGGCGAAGCTGATGAGCGTGGTATTGATGGTGGTTTGATGCGGCGAATGGGGGGAACTCCCACTGATGGACAGGCAGTGAACGCGTATGTTTGTACGATTATGGCTACAGCGGTAGACGACGACGTGGCTAAAGCAATGACCAATGGTGGCAGTATGGTAATGCCAAAAATGGCCGTGCCGGGCATTGGCTGGCTGGCTTATGTCAAAGACACCGAAGGCAATCTTTTTGGTGTCATGCAGGAAGATGCAAGCGCTGCATAATTAAGGTGCCGAAAGTTTTTATTGGCTAAAAACTTTCGGCCTTTTTGCTCAAGGAGGAAAGCGATGAGTTCTTTGATAAGAATTTTGATTTTGATTTGCTGGTGCCTGACTGTGGTGGCGGTGGCTGAAGACAAAAAATTAATCAATAATGATTTGGCGTGGAAGGAGGTTGCGCATGTTCACGAAACTGGAAATTAAATGGGGAGCTATTTTCGCCGCGATGCAATTAGTCTGGATCACACTGGAATTCGCTTTCGGATTTCACGATAAACATATCTCATGGCATCCGACAGTTTCTAATTTTATCGCGCTTCCTTCGATTATTATTATGGTTCTGGCGATTCGGGAAAAGCGCACTGTAATGAATGGAAAAATTACGTTTGGAAAAGCATTTCTGTGTGGATTGGGTGTTAGCGTTATTGTCGCCATTCTCAGCCCGCTCGTCCAAATAATTTTTTTCCGCCTCATCAATCCCAATTTTTTTACGAACATGATTAAGCACGCGATTGAAACTGGTCAGGCAACACTCGCACAGGCGCAATCGAATTTCAATCTGTCAAATTATCTGATGTTGGGTGCGGTTGGCTCAATCATTATGGGAGCTATCACCTCACTGATCATTGCAGCGATAATTAAGAAAGACCTCAGGAACATTTAAGTTTTTCTGAACGTAAGTATGATTGGAGCACAAGCGTCCTGTTTGCGCTCCAGTCAAAATAAGGAAGTAGCAATGGCAGTTTATCAGCACACCTATCAACAATATGCAGGCAAGCTCACGCCACTCTGGTCACGGTTCCTGATTATTCCGCGTTACGCTTATCAGGGAGTTTTTCAATCCAAATTATTTACCGGACTTTTCGCTGTCTGTTTTGCGCCACTGCTGGTAGCGATGGTTTTTATTTACCTTCGTCACAACCTGACAGCGCTGGCTGCCTTTAATATCAGAGCGACTGATTTAGTTGACATTAATGCCTTTTTCTTTCGTATTTTTACCTGGTGGCAAACGGCGCTGGGATTTTTGCTGACGGTGATTATTGGGCCTTCGCTGGTCTCACGTGACTTGTCGAATAATGCTTTGCCATTGTATTTATGCCGTCCGTTGACGCGTGCAAATTATATTATCGGTAAAATGTCGGTTGTCATGATTTTGCTCTCGCTGCTCACGTGGATTCCGTTGCTGTTACTGTTTTTCTTTCAGGGCTATTTAGCCGGGGGCAGCTGGTTGTGGGAAAATCTTTATGTGGCGCGCACAATTCTGGTCGTCAGCTGGACGTGGATCATTTTAGTTTCGCTCTTGTCTGTCGCGTTGTCCGCATGGGTCAAATGGCGGATCGCCGCCAGCGCCATTCTGTTTAGTATTTTCGTTGTTCCGACGCCGATTGTCGTCAGTGTTAATGAGCTTTTTCATACCTCCATCGGAACGTTATTTCATCCGAGCTTTCTCATCAGTATGTTAATGGACAAAATGTTTCGGCTCAACAGTGCATTCCCTGATGCAATGATTCCGCCGACGTGGAGCATGTGGGCTGCGCTCAGCATTTTAGCTTTGCTTTGTGTGGGCTTACTAGCGCTGAAAGTCCGGGCTTATGAGGTCATCAAATAATGGAAGCTGCAATTAACATTCCGGTCAGCTCAACTACGCAAACTTCGGTCGCGGCTGAGCAATTAATTGTCTTTGCCGATGTCTCAAAATTTTATGGTGAAATTTTAGGCGTTAATCGTGTCAATTTGAGCATCGCTCCCGGCATCACGAGCTTGGTCGGGCCAAACGGATCAGGCAAAACGACGCTGATGAATTTGATGACGGGATTAATTCAACCGTCGCGCGGCACGGTCAAAATTCTGGATTATACACCGCACGATCCCGAAACTTATTTTCACAAAGTTGGTTATTGCGCCCAGTTTGATTCATTTCCCGCCGGACACACGGGCTACGAATTTATTTATTCTTATCTGCGTGTACACGGCTATCGCAGCAAAGATGCGGGCGCGATGACGTGGCGAGCGCTCGAACGGGTCGGACTGACCGAGGCCGCGAAACGCAAGGTTGCTGGTTACAGCAAAGGAATGCGGCAACGCGTGCGTTTAGCGCAATCCATCGCACACAATCCAACGGTGATTGTTTTGGACGAACCGCTGAACGGGCTTGATCCCATGGCGCGCGCTGAAGCCATTCGATTATTTCGTGAACTCGCCGACGAAGGGCTGCACCTGATTATTTCCAGTCACATTTTGCACGAAGTCAATTCGATGTCAGATCGTGTAGTCTTTATTGAAAGCGGCTACGTTAAAGCCTCCGGTGAGGTGCAGGAAGTGCGCGACGAATTGGAAGAGCATCCGCTGCAAATTCTGGTGCGTTGTGACAAGCCGGCGATGCTCGCACAAAGAATGTTCGCCGAGTCTCATGTCGTGGAAGCCCGTATTCACGAAGATCGTCACGGCTTATTTGTGAAGACACGCAACACTGACAAATTTTATGAATTGCTGAATCGCGTGGTGATTGATGAGGCGTTGAATATTGAGACTGTTGCGACGGTTGATAATGATCTGAATGCCGTCTATCACTACCTGATCGGCGCACGACAGGAGGGCGAGTAA
>JANMKB010000677.1:0-2389 GCA_031371805.1 Blastocatellia bacterium
CAATACGAGCCGACGCGTCAAAAAAGCTGCGCAAAAATCTTTGGCGATAGTGGCTGCGAACTCAACCATTCAAAAAGATTTTGCCCGTCTCACACGGAAAGAACCGACCCTGCTTCTGGAAACCGGTTTGTCCTCGGTCGCCGATAAATTGCCTGCAAAAGATCAATCGCATCAGACGTTGCGAATTTTATGGAGCGGTGAGCATAAAAGCTTTAAAGCCCTGCCATTATTGCTCGAAGCGTTAGCCGGGTTGCCTGACAAAGTTAAGTATGAACTGAAAATTCTGGGCCGAGGGCCGCTGCGTGAAAAGTGGGAGCAGTTGGCAAAGGCAAAAAATATCAAAGCAGAATGGCTAGGTTTTGTGCCGTACACCGAAATCATGCAGCAATACGCCTGGGCGGATGTTTTTGTCTTCACCAGCCTGCGTGACACTTCGGGCAATGTCATGCTGGAAGCGTTGAGTTGCGGTGTTCCTGTCGTTTGTCTCAATCATCAGGGCGCAGCCGACATTGTGACGAAAAAATCCGGCCTTAAGATTCGCGTCACCAATCCTGAACAGGTTGTCAAAGACCTGCGCGATGCCATTGCGACGCTGGCGCTGAATCGCAACAAGCTGCTGAAATTATCGGAGGGTGCGTTAGCGCGGGCGCGGTTTTTCTTATGGAGCAATAACGGCGAGCGGATGGCTGAAATTTATGGGCAGGCGTTAATGGCTGCGAACCAGACCGCGACAAAATCTGCGCAGGTGGTGAGGGATATTGTTAATGCACAGTAATAATTTGAGGCGCAGCAATAATTTTGGCGTGCTTGCCGCGACTCTCAATCAGCCCATCAATTTTGGCTCGATCCAGCGGGTGCTGGCAAGTAAGGGTGTGCTGACAATTATTGATCAGGTGATTTACAGCGCCAGCAATTTCCTGACCGCTGTCATTGTGGCGCGCAATTGTTCGGCGCAACAATTCGGTCTTTACATTCTGGGTTTACGTTTAGTTGACTACTGCCGCGAAATCCAAAATGTGTTGATCTGGTCGCCTTACATGCTGTTCAGCCCGCGCTTCAAAGGCGCAGCCCACGCCAGATACACGGGCAGCACGCTGGTGCATCAACTGTCTTTCAGCCTGCTTGCCGCGCTGCTTTTCATCACCGCGCATATTTTTGTCGCGCCGCAAATGCCGCTCTTGCCATTGGCGCTGGTCGGAGTTTTTTTCCCGTTGCAGGAATATACACGGCGCATCTGCTTCGCCAATTTTCAAGTGCTGACAGCGGTTGCACTTGATACCACTGTGACGGTTATTCAAATCGCCAGCCTGTTTTACCTTGCACAGCAAAATCAAATGTCGGTCAGCAATGCCTATTGGATTGTTGGCGGCGCAAATGCCGTGGCGGTCATCGCGTGGTTAATTTGGGCGCGCCGCGATTTTATCTTTGCCGGGAAACAAATTATTCCTGATTTTAAAAGCAATCTGGCGCAGGGGAAATGGTTGCTCGGCGGCAATCTGACCTTACTCGCAACGACGCAAATTTATCCGTGGACGCTGACCACTTTTCATAGCGCCGCCGCAACCGGGCTTTATGCAGCTGGCGAAGGCGTTGTCAATTTTATTCGCGCCTTCATGATCAGCATCCAGAATTTCCTGGGGCCAAAACTTGCACACGCTTACGCCGACGGCGGCAGGCCAGCCCTGCAACGAGTGGTTTATCGCACAACTTTGTTGCTAGGGTTGATTACAGGCGCTTGCGCGTTGTGCTTTGCGATTTTTGGCGGTCAGCTTGCGACGTTGATTTACGGCGCAAAATACAGTGGATTGCAGCTGATTGTCGCCTTGCTGGCGCTGAACATTTTTATCTGGGCGCTCACAACCAGCCAGTCTTATGCCATCTCAACGATGGAACGATCTGATCTGAATTTCAAAATTAATCTGCTTGGCTTGTTGTTATCCGCGACCTTTGGTTTCGGCTTTGTTTTGCGATTTGGCACGACAGGTGCGGCTGGTGGTTTATTGCTGAGCAGTACAGTGACTGCTCTTATCCGGCACGTGACATTTGTTCGCCTGCTAAAAGAAGGGAGCAACTAGCGTGGAATCAATGGCCGAAATTACTCAAATCACCACGCTGCAACTGGAGCGTGTGATAAGTCTCAAATCATTCTGGCTGATCATCGCTTTTCTGTTTTTAGTCTTCGCTTTTGCTACGCCGTATGAGTTTGATTACACCGTCCGTGTGCCAAAGGTTGAGGACATGGTTGCCACCGCTGAAGAAGGAACTTTAGGCCGCAAGCTGGCGTTGCCATTTCTGGGTTTGTTTGGCATCGCGGTTATTGCCGGAAAAAATCGCCGTCGTCTGGCCTTGAACGGTGTGTTGGGAGTAGCGTTTTATTTTTATATTGGGT
>JANMKB010000679.1:0-5646 GCA_031371805.1 Blastocatellia bacterium
GCGCCGTTGAATTTGACGACTGATCCAGCAATGAAACCAGTCCCGGAAATATTCAGCATGAAGGCTGCATCGCCAGCAAAAACGGTGGCCGGATTCAGACTTGTTAACGACGGCGCAGGGTTATTGATCGTGAACATTGCTTCCGGCGAAAGCCCTCCACCAGGCGGCGGTGTATTCACCGAAATCTTTAAAATTGCGGCTGTAGCCAGATCAGCTAATGACAAAGTAGTAGTTAATTGTGTAGCAGAAATAAAATTTGTGGTGCGATCTATACCATTAACTTTTATCTTTGAATCAGGCCGGAAACCTGTGCCATTCACCGTCAAAATTGTTGCGGCGCTTCCGACTAAAACAGAATTCGGGGTCAGTGTAATTGAGCCGGGCGCAGGATTATTAATCGCTAAATTTAGCGTGTTTGATGTGCCGCCACCCGGCGCTGGATTGACAATTGTGATGGCGGCTGTGCCTGCGTTTGCAATGTCAGCGGCTGTGACTCCGATAGATAATTGCGTCGCTGAAATATAGGTGGTTGTGCGATCTGCGCCATTGAATTTGACGACTGAGCTATTGATGAAATTGCTGCCATTGACGGTCAGCGTAAATCCGGCATCGCCAGCAAAAGCCGTCGCAGGGTTCAGGGTCGTGAGTGCCGGAACCGGATTGGGCGGCGTAATCGTGAAGGTCACAGCATTGGAAGTTAATCCTCCCGCTGCCGGATCGAAAACAGTGATGCTCGGAGTTCCTGTTGCGTTGATGTCGGCATTCGTGATCGCGGCGGTTAATTTCGTCGCGGAAACAAAAGTCGTAGGACGATCAGCGCCGTTCCATTTCACTTTTGAATTTGCCGTGAAACCGCTGCCCAAAACCATCAGGGAAAAATCTCCGCTTTGTGCTTGTTTCGTGGTCGGGTCAAGCGCCGTTATAACAACTGGCGAAACGACATTTAGGGAAAAAGTTTTCTGGCTGGCGGTTCCGCAATTGTCCGTTGCCGTGACAGTCACGGTATATGTTCCGACTGGTGCGGCATTCGTAATAGCCACTGCGCCAGTGGTTGAATTGACGCTCAGCGTTCCCGTGAATCCGGCGGAAGCAGAGGCCGCGATCATGGCGATGGTTCCGTTGTCAGTTGGCGCAGCCGATGACGCATTATTTATTGTACTGTTGAGCAGCACTTCGGCGGCTACATAGTTGCCCAATACTGGCGCGGTGTTGGCGGTGACGGTCACAATAAAATTCGTTGTCGTCGTCAAACCAGCGGCATCATTTACTGACAGTGTGACGGCTTTATCTCCCAGCGTTGCCGCGCAGGCTGCGTTGACTTTGGCGGAAATTGTCCCTGCTGTATTGGCTAAATCTGTGATGGTAATTCCGGTCGGAATATTTGTTGCGGCGATGGTTAAATTGCCTGCGGTCGTTTCGCTGTCGCTGACAGTCGCCAGCGTAGCCATTGCCGATGTCGAGCCTTGCGCACGAGTGATCGCCGCCGCCGGAGTGATTGACGGTGGAGTGTTCGCGCAGGAATTGAGCAGTAATGACAGGCTGTTTGAGCCGGAGTTGGCAACCGCAATGTCTATTCGTTTGTCGTTGTTGAGGTCGCCGACGGCTAAGGCAATCGGGCTGTTGCCCGCATCAAAAACTTTTTGGGGGTCGAATGTGCCATCGCCTTTTCCTTTCAGCAAAGAGAGGTTGCGGCTCCCGCTATTGCTGATTGCGAGGTCGAGTTTGGCATCACCATCCAAATCCGCTACGACAATGGCGCTGGGATCAGCGCCCGTGTCATAGGTTGTTGCCGCGCCAAAATTGCCCGGCGTAGTGCCAGGGAAAATTTGAATTTTGGACTGGCCTAATAAAGCGACAATCAAATCAGGTTTGCTATCATTGTTGACATCCGCAATCGCAATCGCCCGTCCTTTGTTGGCGGCTCCCAGATCAAGCGTGGCCCCGGCGCTGAATCCGCCTGCGCCATTGCCCAGCAAAATTGAAGCAAACGCGGAATTTTGATTGGCGACCGCCAGATCAGGGTTGCCATCATTGTTGAGGTCGGCTACCGCGACGCTGACCGGTTGTGATCCGGCAGTTAGCGAATTGGCAATGCCCAGAGTGCCATCGCCATTGCCCAACCAAACGGTCAGGTTGCTGGAACCATCATTGGCGGTGACGACATCCAGGTTTCCGTCTTTATTAAAATCGGCAACTGCGATTGAACGCGGCTGCGTGCCGCCTAAAAACTCTGTTTGCGCACCAAATCCTCCTGCCCCATCTCCCAGCAAAATTGAAATACTGGCAGAGCCGTTATTGGCGACGACTAAATCCGGCTTGCCATCTTTGTTGAAATCGCCAACCGCCATTGAGGCGGGTTTTACTCGCACGGCAAATTCATTTGGCACAGTGTAACCACCGCTGCCATCGGCCAAAAACAGCGTCACTTTATCACCGCCAAAATTTGCGACGGCGAGGTCAGGTTTTCCGTCCGCATTAAAATCCGCCATTACGACAGCCTGCGGATTACTCAGCAGGAAAGTCGTGCCGCTAAATGTGCCGTTGCCTTTACCAAGCAGAATTGACAAATTATTGGAGCCGCTGTTGGCAACTGCCAAATCGGCTTTGGTGTCACCATTGAAATCACCGGAGGCGAGCGACAAGGGTTGCGAACCAACACCTAATCCCGCTGGAGCACCAAAGCCGCCGGAACCATCATTGAGCAATACCGAAGCCTGATTCGTGATGCTGTTGGTCACCGCCAGATCAGGTTTCCCGTTCCCATCAAAATCGTTCATGATAATTCCCGCCGGAGCGACTCCCGCCGGGTAATTTACTGCGCTATTGAATCCGCCGATGCCATTAGCGATTAACACTGAAATGTTATTGTCAGACGAATTGGTGATCGCCAGATCAAGCCGCGTGTCACCATTGAAATATCCTGCCGCAATCCCGGATGGCGTGCTGCCTACACTGATATTCGTCGCGGCGCTAAAACTTCCTGCGCCATTCCCGGTCAGCAGCGAAATATTGTTAGTGCCTGAATTAACGACGGCTAAATCATTTTTGTTATCGCCGGTAAAATCTCCGGTGATAAGCGCGACAGGATAGGTTCCGGCGGTAAAATTTGTGGCCGCGCCGAACCCGCCCGATCCATCGTTGAGCAAAACTGAAACATCTCCCAGGCTCGCGCCTTCGCCTTTATTGGCAACCGCGATGTCAGGTTTATTGTCGCCATTGAAATCGCCAACAGTTACCGCCGTCGTGTTTATTCCCGCATCAAAAATTCCTGTGACAGTAAAATTCCCCGTGCCATCGCCATTCATCACAATGACCCGTCCAGGATTGAAGAGAACTGCTATCGCCAGATCAAGCTTTCCGTCGCCATTAAAATCGCCGACTGCCAGCGCGTTCGGAAATCCTTTGCCATCGCTGACGACGGGAAGATTGGTGGGCATGCTGAATCCACCTGCGCCGTCTCCGATCAGCACAGAAATACTGTTGGCAAAAAGGTTGGCAGCAATCAAATCAAGTTTGCCGTCCTGATTGAAATCGCCAGTGACCACTGAAATCGGACGATCCTGGGTGGATGGTTCAGGCGCAAAACCTTTGTTGTAAGTGAAGCCGAAGACATTGCAATTGTTCGCCTGCATGATCGCCGAGGCCGCCCAGCCTGAATTAACTGTAGCAAAATTACGAGCTGGAACAGCCTCGTTAGGATGGGCATGCACGAAAAAAACCGATGTGGAGGCGATGCCAATAAATCCTAAAATAATAACGAGGCTGATCAGGATAAGAGGTAAGCGGGATTGCAGCGAGGAGCGGGAGTTGTTCATAAATTGACCTTGGCAAAAATCAGGACTGAAGCAGAAACAGGTATTAATGCGGTGCGCTTCTTCAGTCATCAAACGCCATAAAAAACCAAATGTGTTTATTGACAGGGCAATGTCATGTCTGCAATTCAAGCTGAATTTACAGAAAACGAGGCTTGCGCTTTTCGGTTGAGGCTCTCACTACGAGAGATGCGATGTAAGCCACGATTTTGAAATTTAACCAGCCATTTATGACTGATTGAGGGTTAAGGTTGACTGATAAACTTTAGCTGAAAACAGGTGAAGCATCTGTGAGAACAGTTAAAGTTCATTGTTTCTATCGTTTACGCATCAGGATCATCCGATAAAACAAGGTTGCGAGTCAAACAAAAAATTAGCAGGGGCTAATTTTTTTAGTTTTAGTCAGTGATAAACGTAGGGGCTGAGACGGCGGTATAATCAGTACTTTTGACCGATAAGCGGGTATAAAAGGCGGCGGCTTCACCACCAATCAGGTATACACCATAATTCGGTAAAAGCCCGTCTAAAGGCGCGACAGCAAAGAACTTTTGGGCAATCCACTGCTTTGGAATAAGAGTTGTCAGCGCCAATTGCCAATCGCCAGGCTTGGAAAATGCGCCAACAATGACAGAATCACCTTCGCAGCCATAAACTGATTTCAAAACCCATTCTTCACGGTTGAGCTTTTCAGGCTCAAGTGACACTATCCGGCGTGTTTCAGGAATATATTGCTGAATCCAGTCCTGCGCCTGCGGAGAAAATAATTCCTGCCGCTCCCACATCAACGCCATGGAAATTTTATTTTGGGTCAGCACTGAACCGAAGGGATTGACGATGGTGACGCGCCCTTCGTATTCGGCTTGTAACAATGGTAATAATTCACGCGATAGCGGTTCAGCATCCAGAAAGAATTGTTGATTTGTCCAGATAATTTCTCGTTCGCCCCACCAGTCGGTTTTGTAGTGACGAATAATCATCTCAATTTTTTGCCCTAAGACTGTCACATCACCGGCGGCATCACGGCTGATGTTATAAGGCGAACCGATAATGACCGCACAGCCACGCGCCTCCAGCCATTGGCGATAAATCGCAATCATGCTCAAATCTTCGGGCAAATCTGTCGGGTAAATAAGGGCCACCGATTTTAGCTGCGCCGCATCACCTTGTCCCCGCGTTGCCGTGTGGCTTCTGACCAGCAGTTGCCAGAAGTGCTCAGCAAAATCTGCATTTGGATTGCTCGTGTGGGGATGATACGGATGCAGCAATTCATTGAGCAGCACGGCTTCGGCTTCACCGGATGGTGTGTCGGAATTCATTTCACAGCTTCTGATTTGCCCGTCTGTACAGAGAAATAAATCAACGCGTGCAATGCCGTGCCAGCGGCCTTCGGATTGCAGCCACATCGCTTTTTGAAACGGCGTAAGTTCATAAAATTCATCTAGTAACTCAGGGTGAGTCAAAACAATTTGTGTAACTTCGTGATAGATAAACCCAATATTTTCGGCGGCCTGGTTGAGGTCAGCGGCCTGTTGTCTGCTGAGCGTTACGCCCTGTAAGCGAAAGCGTTCTTTGCCGGCAATCCAGGGATCGGAAATAATGCACGTGCCATACAGCAGCCGCGCAAATGCGCCATAATCGGGAAGGGAAATCGCTTCTGACATGCAGAGGAATATAGAGAGGATTGCGAAGCTTGACAAGCGCGCAGTCCGGGGAGCGCAGGCGGCTCGCCTGCGCAGCGGCAAGCGCAGCAAAGCCACTGCCCCGTGCGCAGGAGAATATTAGCAAGACAACCTGTGCCGTACGCCAGCCGCAAACGCGACATTGCACACGTTTT
>JANMKB010000690.1:0-21892 GCA_031371805.1 Blastocatellia bacterium
AAAATTGCCGATTATCCTTTTACCACGCTGGAACCAAATCTTGGCGTCGTTGATCTCGGCGATTTCAAGACCTGTGTCGTGGCGGATATTCCAGGTTTGATCGAAGGCGCACACGAAGGTGCCGGACTTGGTGATCGTTTCTTACGGCATATCGAACGCACGAAATTTTTAATTCATGTGGTTGATCTTTCCAGTGCAACGCTTGACCCGCTTGAGGATTATCACACGATTCGTCATGAGTTAGCGGCGTACAGTCAGACCGTCGCGGCAAAACCTGTAATCGTGATTGCTAACAAAATTGATGCGATTGATGCTCCCGAACCGTTGGCGGCATTCAAGCAGTTTTGTAAAAGTCAGGACTTGGAATTTTACGCAATTTCTGCCGTCGCCGGAACGGGTATTAAGGAATTAATTTACGCGCTTAAAAGACGGATGGAGGCGATGTCGCAAGTTCAGAGTGAGCCGGAATTCGACGATCTTTGATCTCAAGAGAGGAGCCACAGTGCCGGAACGCATTGGAATTTATGGCGGAACCTTTGACCCGATTCATTACGGTCATTTGCGCGTTGCCACTGCCATCTGTGAGGCATTTTCGCTCAACCGGTTTTTGTTCGTTCCGGCGTTCGTTCCGCCGCATAAACGAGAGCGGCAAATTTCAGCTCCCTATCACCGCTATGCAATGGTTGTGCTTGCCACGTTAAATGCCCCCCAACCACTCGAAACGAAGTGGTCAGCTTCGACCATTGAGCTTGAAGCGCCAGCGCGTCCTTATACGATTGATACGCTGATGACTTTGCAAAATGCTCATCCCGAGGCCGAGTTGTTCTTTGTTATGGGTGGAGATTCTTTCGCGGAAGTAAACCTCTGGCGGGAGTACGAAAGATTGTTAACCGAGTTCAATATTATTGTCGCCATTCGCCCGCCCTCCGCGACACTTTCCGCGCAACATTTATCTCCGATTTGCCAGCAACGTGTGGTAGATTTACGCGGCTCAAAACGACCTGACATGGAAGTTCTGGCTGATGCGACCAGAAGTAAGCAGATTTTTTTGACAGATTACGTCTCGGTTAATATTGCCGCGACCCAAGTGAGAGACGCCATTCGCGTCGGACAACCCATTGACCAGTTTGTTCCGCCGGACATCGTGCGTTACATCGCAACTTATGAGTTATATCGAAACTAAGCCCGAAACAACAATCATCCAAATGCTGGATGTCTTTGATAAAGTGAAAGTCGCAGTCGCGGCAGCGGAAGACAAAAAAGCGAGCGAGGTGACAGTCCTTAAATTGATTGAGGTGACCACCTTCGCTGATTATTTCGTGATCTGCTCCGGCAACTCTGCGCGTCAGGTACAGGCCATTGCGAACGAAATCGAAGAGAGCCTGCGAAACCAGAAAGTTCGTCCGCTGCACATTGAAGGCTATAAAAATGCTGAATGGGTG
Source organism: Blastocatellia bacterium (assembly GCA_031371805.1). Classification (GTDB taxonomy): domain Bacteria; phylum Acidobacteriota; class Blastocatellia; order RBC074; family RBC074; genus JAFDVL01. Next base: position 1,443 of record JANMKB010000690.1, read on the forward strand.
TTGATGGATTATGGCCCGCTGATCATTCACGTTTTCACTGAACAGGCACGCCGCTTTTATGATCTTGAAAGGTTATGGCGTGATGCAGAAAAAATGGAAGGTATTAATGACCAGGGACTGCGAGCGTAAGGCTAACCCACGGCACACAGTCCATAAATTATGAAGCTGCATTTTGTCTGGATTGGAAAAACGAAAGAGCAGCATTGTGCCGCGCTGGTTAATGATTATTTGAAAAGACTTTCGCGCTTTGCGCCTTACGAAGTCAGTGAATTGAAAGCAGCGTCTGGCGCGGCGGATAACACCCGCGTAATGCAAGCCGAGAGCTTAAAGCTCCTGGCCGCAATTGAAAAAGACGATTTCGTAATTTTACTGGATGAAAAAGGACAGCAATTAACTTCCGTTGAGTTAGCTGACCTGGTCAACGCAAAGCAGAATATAAGCATCCAGCGCCTCGCCTTCATCATCGGAGGTTTTGCCGGGGTCAGCGATGAGGTCAGGAAAAGGGCGCAACTAAAACTCGCGCTCTCTCGTATGACGCTCACACATGAATTGGCGCGCGTCATACTCGCCGAACAAATTTACCGTGCTTACACTTTAATAGCCGGTTTGCCCTATCACAAGTTTTGATGCGCTCTTAAGTTTTAAGTGCAGCCCCCAGAAGGAGACACACTGGATGGATAAGAAGAAATTAAAAGGTTACCACGATCTTTTGATAGAACGGCAGACAACTTTACTTGGCGTAGTCGGACGCAATGAGACTTATGGACGCGAAGCTGATACTGAGGCTACGCAAGACCCGGCAGACAAAGCTTCCAATTCTTACACCAAAGAGTTGCTGTTCAGCCAATCAACCAATGATCGTCAGATGCTGACTGAAATCCAGGGTGCGCTGGAACGCATTGCCGATGATGAATACGGCGATTGTGTTAATTGCAGTGAGCCGATTTCCCAGAAACGGCTGGAAGCAATTCCCTGGGCACGACACTGTATCAAATGTCAGGATTTGCTCGAACGCGGGCTGCTTGACGCAGAAGACTAATCGCTTTATTGCCTAATTAAGATAAGGTCATGAGTGCTATGTGGATTAATGTTCGCGTAGCTCTGCTGACCTTATTTTTTTGCCCAAACTCATTTTTAATTAATCCAATGCTAATCTCTGCCTAACATTAATTTGACATTAAGTTAACCTGCCTGATAAGTTCCTGTTTACCAGCTTTGCGGTTAATGACAAAGACATTAGCAATTCTCAATAGTATCTTCTGCTCTTGCCGCATTGAGTTACAACCCTCCTCCAGAACAGGTTCATCAAACTATGAAAAAAGTAAGTCAGGTCGTCACTCTGACGATAGCGCTAAGTTATGTTGCGGTTTGTCATTCGGTGGCAGCACAAGAACCTCGGTTAGTCGCCAATACCAAAAACCCTGAAACGAACACTGCGTCAGTTAGCAAAGCCACCCCTTTGAGTGAAGAAGTCGAAGCGCTCAAACAACGTGTAGCTGAATTGGAAAGCCAGAACCGCGAAATGATTCAGCTCTTAAAAGCAGTCAACGCCAGACTGGAAAAAGCTGACGAAAAAACCACTCCCCCCAAAACTTTGCAGGCCGCCAATAAATCGTTACCTGCACCCGAAACCGCGCAACCACAGACGCAGACTGTCAAACCAGAAGTGGCGAAAGCAGCACCTCCGGTCGAGCTTGTGAAATGGAATGAAGTCACCGCCGGCGGCAGTAAAATCAAGCTCTACGGCTTCTTGCGGCTCGACCTGGTAGGTGACAGCCAACGCCCGAACAATCCGCAATCACCACAGTTCATCGTTTCGCCTGATGCCAGCGGCAATAAAGCTGGGGCCGGAAATTTATCGCTCTCGGCAAAATTCACGCGCCTCGGTCTTGATTTCACGGGGCCGCGTCTTGCCAAACTTGGAGACGCTAAGATTTCCGGTCGCTACGAGATGGATTTCTTTGGCACCGTCGGAGCAGAATCACGCTCGAATGCCCGCATTCGGTTTGCCTGGATGAAATTGAATTGGGAGCACGCCTCGGTCGTCATTGGGCAGGATTGGCAAATCGTCGCGCCGCTATTACCCGCACCGAATCAGCATTCTGATATGTTCTATGTCGGCAATGTCGGAGATCGTCGCCCTTTAATTAAAACGGAATGGAAACAAAAAGTTGGAGCCGGAAATTTATTCTTACAAGGCGGAATCGGAGCAACAGGGACGTCGGATTCCGAAGACCTCGACAATGATGGATTTCGTGACGGCGAAACTTCCAAACGTCCGAACATCGAAGGCCGCGTCGCCTATGCACAATCCTTATGGGTCAAAGATAAGCCGATGACCATTGGCTTTGGTGGAGTTTATGGCTGGGAAAGAACGATCAAGCCAATTGCCGGACGAACAGATTTTAACCCTAAACTGGTAGCCTTTGACTATATTTTGCCGCTCACGAAAAAAATTGATCTGCGCGGAGAAAATTGGTGGGGAGGTCATCTGACAGATTTTCGCGGTGGTATTAATCAGGCTGTAAATTTAACTACCGGATGCGAAATCCAGGCACGTGGCGGATGGTCAGAATTAAAATTAACGGCGAATAGTTTTTACTCTTTTCATGCCGGATTGACGGACGATGATCCGGTGGACGGAGATTTGCCGACCAATGCACGGACGCGCAATCGCTCTGGATATTTTGGAACACGGGTTACGCCCAGCCCCAACTTCACCTTTGGATTTGATTTCCTGCGCTGGAAAACAGATTATAAAGGCTTGAGTTCAGGCACTGATAATCGCGTGAATTTAATTTTTCAGTATAATTTTTAGTGAATCGAAAATGCACCTTATAAACAAAAATCAAGAATTTTTGGCGCGATTAATTTCTGCGCTCATAACCTTCACGCTGACTCTTGCTCCAACTTTTGCGCAAAAACCCATCACGCAAGCGCCGCCTGCACCGAAGCCTTACGAGGATCGCAAATCTCTGGAAGACCTCGAAGATCGCTCCGAAGACATTGCCAACGGCATTCTGGAATTGGCGATGGCGGTACGCGATAGCAATACGAAAAAGATTTCTGAATATTTCGACGAAGGCGCGAAGATGACAACGCTGCCATCTGAAAAGACTGAAGCCCAATCCGAAGTGAAATGGATTCAGAAACACGGCTGGAAATATGAGCCGAAAACATTGGTCGCCACCAATCGCGCCAGCCTCGCCAAACAGTGGGAAGCCTTCTTAGCAAACTTTTCCGAAATCGAAGATGTACGTTTCAAACTTCGCGCTTCTACTTTTGACGAGACTGGACATCGCGCAAAATCGCTCGTTTATTTTTTCATCATCGGACGCGACAACAAAGGACAACGCACGTGGGTACGCGCCACCGCCGATACGATTTTTGAACTCAGCAAAGACAGCAAAGAAATCTGCGGTATCAAAAATAGTTTGAGCAAAGAAGAAGGTCGCTGGCTGATTAAAGAATTTTCGCTCAACCCGATGACCAGCCTCGCGGCAACGACGGATTTATTTTCTGAAGTCGCTGAACCTGCCGGACTCGGCGCAAAAATTCCAGCGTATGGTGAACCCGGAAATACTGGATTTATCTGGCACGGCGCAGTCTCTGCCGACTTCAATAACGACGGCTGGATGGATTTATTTGTGACAGCATCGGACAGGAATTATTTGTATCTCAACGATGGCAAAGGAAAATTTGTAGACGTTTCAGAGCAAGTCGGATTGCAATATTTAGCCAGCGGCGCAGGGCCGCTCGCATTGGATTACGACAACGATGGCGACGTAGATATTTTTATCGCGACGGTTGGAAAACAGATTCTTTTTGAAAATCGGTTGAGGCAGGACGGCAAGCTTGAATTCCGCGATGTATCGCTCGAAGCAGGCGTCGGCATTGCTTCCGAAGCCTACGGATTTTCAGCCGCGTCTGCTGACATCAACGGCGACGGGCTGCCGGATATTTACGTTTCGTCTTACAACCAATACGGCGCGATCATGCCCGATTCGTGGTTTCGCGCCATGAACGGGACGCCGAATTTGCTCTTCATCAATCAGGGCAATGGCAAGTTCAAGGAAGACGCGAAAAAATGGGGCGTGGCGGATCGGCGTTGGAGCTACGCTGCAATTTTTGGCGATGTAAACGGCGACAATAAACAGGATTTATTTGTCGCCAACGACTTCGGCGAAAAGGCGCTTTACATCAACAAAGGCGACCATTTTGAAGACGAAGCCAAAGCGCGTGGCGTGCTTGATCCGGGCAACGGAATGGGTGCGATGTTTGGCGATTACAACAACGATGGGCTACTGGATTTGCACGCGACAAATATGTCTTCGACGGCGGGTAATCGCATTCTGAACCGCTTATTCCCGAATCAAAATTCCGGCAACAACGTTTTGAAAAAACTGGCTGCCGGCAATGACTTATTTGAAAATCTTGGTAATGGTTTTTACAAAGACGTAACCGCAGACGTTGGCGGATTATCAGGACAATGGGCGTGGGGCGGCGGTTTTATTGATTTCGATAATGATGGCTGGGAAGACCTCTACACGCCGAACGGATTTATCTCCGGCAAATCTATGGCGGATACCTGAAGCCAGTTCTGGCGTCAAGTTGTGACGCACGACAACGGCGAGGGCAAGAAAGACAAAGGCGTGTTACGCGAAGATCAAAATTCATTAATGGGCAAAGGCTTTTCGTTCAGCGGCTACGAACGCGATCCCGTGTTTTTGAGCTTAGGCAAAAACGAAAAAGGACAGGTCAAATATCTTGAAGTTTCCGGTTTGAGCGGAATGGATTCCGTTACTGACGGACGCGCCGGAGTCTTTGCCGACTTCGATAACGACGGTGATTTGGATGTGTTCTCAACGGCGATTCAAGGGCAATCACACATGCTCTTCCGCAACAATGTTGGCAGCGCCAATAATTTTCTGCGCGTAACGTTGACTGGGTCAAGCAGCGGCAGAGACGCGTTCGGGACTGTCGTCCGCCTCAAAACTTCGGCGGGCATTGAGACCAAAATTAAAGCCGGAGGCTCCGGTTTTGTTTCGCAAAGTGATCCGCGCTTATTGTTTGGTTTGGGCAAAGATACAAAAGTTGCATCCGTTGAAGTCACGTGGCCCAACGGCAAAAAACAAAGCTTCAATAATGTCGCCGCAAACGCCTCATTCGCCATTACGGAAGGCAATGACAAATTCGTAATCGTCAAAGAAACCAAAGCGAATTTGCCTGATCCGTTAACGAAAGAAGATCGCCTGCTCGCTACCCTGAAGCTGAAAAAAGGACAACCGCTGCCTGCAATAATGGTAGATAAATTGGATGGTACAAAAGCGCCACTGACTTCAATGCTGACAAAAGGAAACAAGACGCTCGTGAATTTGTGGGCGACGTGGTGCATTCCTTGCCTGAAAGAAATGCCCGAACTCGACAAGCTCTATCCAAACTTCAAAGCCCATAAAATCAACCTCATCGGCTTGAGCATTGACACAGACGAAGCTGGTAAAAAAGGCTTCCAACAGGTCAATGAATTTTTGACGAAGCGCAAAGTTTCTTATCCGTTGGGCGTGATTGGAGAAGCTGGTGGACGACAAATTTATGCTGTCGAAGACCCGGCAGTACCGCTGACAATTTTGCTGGATGAAAAAGGCAACGTCGAAAAAATCATCGGCGGATGGTCACGACAAACCGCCCAGGTATTTGAGGGATTGGCAAAAAAGTAAAAGCTAAGGAAGTTTTTCCAGGTTAATTGTCAGATTCATCAGACTCCCGGCAGTGGCGGCAATTGTGCGTTTCCATTTTTGATAACCGGGTTTCTGAACGACCACCTGAAATTCGCCTTCCGGCAACTTAATCGTCGCGGGGGCATTGCTAACGAATTTATCTTCAATCCAAATCTCGGCACCCTCAACATCTGATTTAAAGTTTACCGAAGCAGTGTTTTTTTCTGATGGACGCGTGAATTTTTCCGGGTCTAATTTTATCTCACCGTTAATATAAGCCGTGACAAATGTGCCTTTGGGAATCGTAATGTCTTTCCCTTTCATCAGCAGAAAGAGCGGAGCCGCCGGGAAAAATATCATGCCAGTGGCAATTGCCCCTGTCGTCACTGTTCCCACGCGGCTGCCATCTGCGCCAGTATTTACGGCTCGTAAGGGGACGCGTTGACCATCAATTAAAATTACCGAGTCTATTTTTACGGCGAGTTTTCCCGTGCGCCCCATGCGACGTTTGGGCGCAGCGTCGGTGATGGTTCCAAGCGCCACTGCGCCCTGGCGAATCACAATCTTTTCATCCCAATCCACATTTTCAATCACTTCAAAATCAACCGTTGCTCCCACCTGTTCGCTGGCCGAGGAAAGATCGCGCATCAACTTTAATTTGACCGGCGTTCCGTCCAATAACACGAAGCCCTGCTTGTCTCTGGTTTCAATGCTTTGCGTGACTTTCGGGCGACCCGCTGGCTCTTTCGCCCAAACCGGAGTCTGCGCGAAAGACAGCGAAGTAAAATTGTGCGCGAATAAAATTACAAAAGGCGTGCCAATTAAAATGCGAAAAAGAGAGTTCATAACAGCACCTTTATTTTTCAGCGTCTCGTTGCAACACCAGCAGGAAAGATGCAAGGTTTGTCACATCAATCAGAGCGAAGCCGGATTTTTTCAAATCCTGAATTGATTTATTGGTTGAAGTATCGGTTCCGCTGACAATCAATTTCGTTTCGTACTTTGCTGAAGTCTTCGCAATTTTCTTTTCAAAGATCGTGGCTAAGCCACCGCCGCCCGTACTGGTACCGCAATAGGCAAAGCCAGTCGCATTGATGTCATTCATCTCTTTTTCCATTGTTTTTATGCGCTCTGTACCCAGAATTTTGTATTCGTATTGCGCAGTTTTGACTTTGGGATCACGTGCCATGATGGCAACTAAGCCAGGTGCAGCATAAAAATACCCGTAGCCATCTTTGGCGGCCTGATTCATTTCTTTTCCATCGTCCCACGCTTGAAGGTCGTCAATACTTTGAATTCTTTCTGCCCCATTTCGGCGGCGGGTTTTTCACGATTACGGGCCAGAATCATTGTCAGTTCGAATTGCGACCCGGCCATAATTCCGAACATTTGCTGCTTGACGGAATTGTCCTGTGTACGGAGAAAACCAACGGGTACATAGCCTTGCGAAGCTGAAGTCTCCATCTCTTTTTCCAACGTAGATTCTTTCTTGGTATTCAGAAAAGTATATTCGTTTTGTGAGGCTTTCTGACCTGTTTCCCGCTCCAAAACAATCAGCGTTTCACTCCCGACAAAAAAGCGCGAAGTCGTGATGATCCCGCGAAAATCGAACCCTTCCTGAACGGCTCCGGTAAATTCTTTTTCGAGCGTACCAATCCGTTGCGCAGCAAGAATTTTGTATTCGTATTTTTTCTCCTCACCAACTGTTTTGCCCAGCAATGCCCCCATCGTCGCAGTATTGTACGCTTTCGGCAAAAGCAGCAGTCGCCATCCGGCACCAGCATTTTGATTGAGTTCCTTTTCCAACGTGCCGGATTGCTGCGTGTTGATAAATTGATATTCGATTTTGTCTTCGGAGCTTTGCGCCAGTACTGGCAGGCTGACAAAAACAGACAAGAGGAAAAGACAAAGGATATTTTTTGAGGTCATCATTGTGTACTCCACGAGGCACAGAAAAGGGGTTATTAAAGAAGCAAAAATAATCAGGGAGCGGGCTGAAAGAAGAGAAATATACTGACATCCAAACTGATTGCAAGAAAAAAATATCGCGCGCAGGCGATGACAATTAAAACGGAGTCAGCGGATCAGCCGCACGATATTCGTCCAGCTTGCGATGTAGCGTCCTGCGATCAAAGCCGAGAATTTCCGCAGCCCGCGATTTGTTACCATTCGTCAGCCGCAACGTCTCAAAAATATATTCCTTTTCCAATTCCTGTAATCTCATCCGCGTCATTTTTGCTTTGGCCAGTAACGCCGAAGTTTTGTCGCTGCTCTGAATACGCTCCGGCAAATCATGCGGCGTCAGCACGTAGCCTTCGGCCAGCGCAATTGCCCGTTCCAGCGCATTTTCAAGTTCACGGACATTGCCAGGCCACGCATACGCGGTCAGCACAGCTAACGCATCCGGCGTAATATTGAACGGTGGGGTTTGTGATTTCTCAGCCTGCTTATTCAGAAAATAATCAATCAACAACGGAATATCCAACGGGCGTTCGCGCAGCGGCGGCACGTGCAAATGAATCACATTCAGCCGCCAAAATAAATCTTCGCGGAAGCGCCCTTCACGGACTTCTTTTTCCAAATCACGATTCGTGGCGGCAACAATGCGTACACTGATTTCGTGCTCGCGGTCAGCGCCGACACGGCGGATCGTGCCTTCCTGCAACACGCGTAAGAGCTTGGGCTGGACAGCTAACGGTAATTCACCAATTTCATCTAAAAACAGCGTGCCGTTATCCGCCGCTTCAAATAATCCCGCCCGCGCCAGCCTGGCTCCGGTGAAGGCCTGTCCGGTGTGACCAAACAATTCAGATTCAATTAATTCGTGCGGAATCGCCGCGCAATTGACTGGCACAAATTGTCTCGGTCGCCCCGAAGATTTATGAATCGAACGGGCAAATAATTCCTTGCCCGTGCCTGATTCGCCTGTTACTAACACAGTACTCGCCCTGCGGGCATCTTTGGCAAGAAGCCTGAGTGTGTCCTTCATTTGCCGCGAAGCGCCAATAATTTCGAGTGATGCGCCAGATTTCCCGCCCCAATGGCAATCGCGCCGTCCAGCAATGATTTAATCGGGCGTGACAAACTGAAATGCAGAACGAGTGAAACAACAATCAGGATTGCCACTGAAATACCAAGTGCGGTCCAGGCAATGTTCTGCCGCTCGCTGTTTAGTTCAGAACGAATGAAGGAAATCGGCTGTGCAATCGCAATCGCGCCTACCACGCTTTCGCCGTTTTTGATGGGAGCGATGATAGAAAAAATATCTTCACCCTTAATCTGGCGAATAATTTCGGCGGGCTGAGCCGAGGCTAACACCTGATTCACTGCATCCAGGTAACTTAGCTCCAGTGCGTTAAGGCGCGGCGAAACGATTTCGATCTGACCTTCTTTATTGAAAAGAATAGCTCCATAAATGCTGGTATTTTCGCTCAAACGATTAATCAAATGCTGAGCATCAATCGTTCGACCTGTGAGGTAATCTTCTTCCAGTACCAGTCGCAAAGTTGTCACATGCGCTCGAATCTCATCACGTGCTGCCATTTTCAAATTCGTTTCTAATTGTCGCAAAATAAAAAACGTCGCGACCAGCATTAGCGCGTTGACACTAAGCGTGAGCAAAATAATCAGACGTGTATTGATTTTCATAACTTCTCAATCAATTTTCTTTGCGAATACTGTACCACTTTCAGCGCGAAACGATCTTGCAGCACGAAGATTGGGTAGTGTCCTAATCCTGTGTTGCTGCTAATAAATCTTGCCAACTCCAAATCGAATTTGCAATGCATGCCTCCATCGCTGGCGTAACGCGCAACGTTGAATGCACCCGCATAAAATTGTAATGAAAGAAATGTAAGGCGTAAGCATATCTCAGATTCACAAACTTCTTTGAGAAAGCATTTGTTAATCGTGTCATCCGGCGCATCTGCATTCTGATAGTCAAATTCTGGCGTTCGATGTGGCTGGTAGTGGCTTTCTCTAAATCAGGACGACCAAAGACCGCTGTTTTCTTGGTATCAATTACCTGTGGCGGTGAATAGCGATATTCGACACCTTCAGGAATGCCGTAAATTTTAATGACCTGCGCGAAGTCAACGCGAGTGCCTAAACTGTAAGAAATCGCTTCTTTGTACGCCGGAAAGCCATCGGTATTGATTTGAAAGTTTCCGCTTGTCGCGTCATTCAGTTTTTCCGTGAATATCTCCGTATCTTTTGCAGTGCGTCGTCCAAGATGCCAAGCTAAAATCAGTTTTAAGTTTTTCTCAATTGCCACGAAGCACCACGCATCACCAATCGTGTCATCGGCATCTTTGCCGTTGCGATGCTTCGTCTTTTCTTTCATCCCGCAGAATCCCCAAATCTCGTCACACTGCACATCGCTAACACTAATATTCTGAATCTTTTCATCAAATAATCGCTCGCACTTTTCGCCAACGGTTTCAAGTAAACTTAGCACGGTGTCACGATGAACACCTGTCAGCCTTTCGATGCTGCGAATAGAACAGCCTTCCACTAAAAGCCGTAAAACTGATTCAGCCTTCTCTAATGCCAGCGTCATTTCACCAAGCGGTTTTTCTCGTCCATGTTGAAATGTCTTGTCGCAGGCTAAACAGCGAAACCGTTGATTGCCTTTGCGGTCTTTCCCGAATTTCTTAATTTCTGCTTTCTGGCAATAAGGACAAGTCATAAACAACCTCAAATACTTAATAGCAACACAGGCATCATTATGCTTGAACGGATAGGCGAAATCAAGTAAAAACAACACAAAATTCAAAAATTTCATATTTCTGAAGAAGTGATATTGACAGCGTTTATTAGGTTTGGCAATATGTGGTTTCATTTTTATCTTAATTGTCATTTTTACAGGAAACGATATGACTGATATTGAAAAAATATTACCACCTAGCAAATACATCAAAGAAGGATTGAGTGGTAGAGGTTTAACACAGGCTGATTTGGCCGTTATCACGGGACGCTCTCCTAGTGAAATCAGCACCTACTTGGCAAAAGAAAAAATCAGTGTCGAGTTCGCAAAAGAGCTTGCCCATATACTCGGTCAATCGCCTCAATATTGGATTTCACTAGAGGCTCAATACAAGCTTGCTATATCAGAAGAGTTAGATCAGTCCCTTATTAAGAGAAATAGTGTTATCCAAGATTACCCGCTTAAAGATATGCAGAAGCGAGGCTGGGTTAGTAAGACCGATAACTTTGACCAACTTATAAAAGAAATTGAAATGCTTTGTAAGGCTGATACATTCTTAGAAAACAATGTGCATTTTAAGAGAACCAATGACGACCAAAAATTAAATCCAGCGGAGGAAATGTGGCTGAATAGAGCAATTTATTTAGCAAAACTGTTGCCTGATTCTTCTTACAATGAAAATCGTTTTGAAGCTCTACTAGACCAGCTTAAAAAATTAATTAAAAGCTCTAAAGCCGTTCATAAAATTGCAGAGCTATTGCAGCGATATGGAATACGGTTTGTCGTAGTCGAGCCTCTTCCTAAAGCAAGAATTGACGGCGCAGCATTTTGGCTTTCAGGGAATCGCCCTGTCGTGGCGGTATCATTACGGTTCGATAATATTGGCTCGTTTTGGCATGCGCTAATGCATGAGATCATGCATATAAAAAATAAAGATGCCTTTTCGCTAGATAATTTTGAGGAATCCAGCAACGATGAGATGGAAGAGCGAGCAAATAAAGAAGCAGCAAGCTTTCTTATTAATCAAGAGAAGTTAAATAAATTCATTAAGGCATATTCCCCTTACTATTCGACTGTGCGGATTAATCAATTAGCAACGCAGTTAGAGGTTCATCCGGGCATAATAGTTGGGCAACTACAATTTCGTAAAGAGATTGATTGGCGTCATCATCATGCAGCAATGGCAAAAGTGCGTGAGCTTGCGACGATGACGGCATTTACCGATGGCTGGGGACACCCCGTCCCTGTAATTAAATAAAATTTTTGAGGTGTGTACATGGCTGTCTCACAGAGAAAAAAGAATTCTGATATTATCAGATTATGGCAAAACCTTAATAAAACTGAGGAAATTGATTACCCGTCTATTATAAAGTGGGCTATTACGCAAAATCTTTATGATAAAGAGCCTCCTACTTTAGAAGAAATGCTGGAAGCTGACTTACGACGGGCGGTGAAAAATGCAACACATATTGATCCGCAAGGTCGCAAAATCAGAACTTACGGTGTGCCGAGAGTTTTAATTGAAAATGAAGTCTTTACGCTTGCTCCTGTTGATATGCGATACGCGAAACCGGAAATCGCTGAAACCGTGCAAGATGCTAATTTTAAAGGTATTGTGAGCGACGTAAAGCGACACAGCATTGAGACACAATCGTATAACGACAATAATCCGTATCAAGCAACCCTTCCTCTTTACGATTACTGCATGACTAAACACGCAGAAGCGGCATTAGCAGCGGGAACATATGATGATAGCTTCGATGAGGATAGTTTTGATGAGGAGCAAGGCGACGGTGATTAATTAATTACTAGATGTACGCCACCGAGCCACCGCCGCTTTCTTTGCAATGGCTGTTCTTTTCTTCGGCGAAAGCTTTGCAGCACGAGCCTTACCACCTTTTGCCCCGCCCAGCTTGCCGAGCGCAACTGCGGCGGGGTTTTTCTCTTTTGGCTTCGGTACAGATTCGGGGTCTAATATCTCAAGAAGTGATTGCATTCCCTGAAAGGCAGATTGGTTCGCGTCTGGATTTTTGCTTGAGCGTTTAGGCATACTGAAACTATGCCACAGGCTGAGAGTGAGTTCAATTTAGAAAATTATGCCAGCAACACAAGATTAGGACACTACCGAAGATTGCCAGGTAAATCTACTTGAGTAAAAGTCTCGCAATTTGATTTTCTACTAATTGGTTTATTTATGAAATTTCTCTGGAAACGTTTACTGCCGATACTCCTATTTTGTTATTTCAATACGGTCCACGCGCAACCTGCACCACCCCGTACAGACAACCAATTCTGGCATGAAACACAACTCATCAAACCTGTGAGCCGTGACAAAGACCTTGTTATCATTGGAGTTCTGCGCCAGAGACGTGATTTTGTGCGTCCGGTTGACGAGCGTCTTGGCGCTGGACTGGCTTTCAAGCTCAGCAAATATCTCACGATCATGCCGACCTAGCTTTACGTGGATCAGCAACCCTTTGCCGGACGCCGCATTCAAGAACATCGGCTGGTTTTCAATGCTACCGCAAAATTCAAGCTTGGCGAAATAACCTTCACAGAGCGGAATTTAGTTGAGCGGCGCGTTCGTCATATCAGTCGCGATTTCACCGTTTATCGCAATCGCTTACAAATAGATCATCCGGTGCGGATCGGCAAGGTGAACTTTAAGCCTTTCCTAACTGACGAAATCTGGTATTCCACTCAAACTGGACAACAAGGACGACAACGGTGGTTCCGTAATCGCTTCACGGCAGGCATCATCAAGCAATTTGGCAAACAGCTCAATACTGAGTTTTTTTACTTACGGCAAAACGATGGAGTTTCATTTCCGGGTCATGTGCATGCACTTGGTACGTTATTTCGTGTGTACCTTCCTTAAAGTTGGATTGTCGCAGAATGTCCTGGTGATGTCGCAAAATAGCTCAATTAGTTGAGTTCACAAATTCCAAATTTTCAATAAAATCAATAAGTTCGCTACTGGCAAGCAATTTGCATAACCTAAAGTAGCGAATCATTATTTTTCTCATTATCCGATGGCGGAAAGCCTTGCGGCTGGTCCCGACACGCTGAGTTCAGAGTTACTTAAAAAACCGACGACAATCCCTCCGATAATACCGGCAATAATGCCTGCAAATAATGGAGCGCCGCTCGCCAGGGCAATTCCCAGACAAAGTGGAAGCTCCACTAGATAGATCACCAGTCCCGATAAAATATCAGTTTTAAAATATGCAAATTTAGATTTCATAGCTTAATTATTACGCTGATCCAGCGCACCACTGACCGTTCGCCCAGGCGCTTTTTAGTAACGAATCCAATCATTCGCCAAGTTAACAATTCTGTGTAACGATTAATTCTTCCTCCCAGATGCAGGGAGTATAAAAGCAACCTTGGGACCATTTGTTAACTATTTGAGGCAGCGGGAGTAACGAGAAAAAGTGGCGTAACAGGCTAAGACATTTTGTCTCGCGATTGGGACATTATGCGACAACTCAATATCAAAATGTCCCAATCAAAATGTCTCTTTTGCCAGGCAACTCGCTGGCTTGACACACTCAGCGTCGTTCGGCACAATGCCAATTCCTGTTTTTTTGAAATTTCGAGTAGAGGTGCGGCCTCCAAAAGTAACGAAATCGAAAGCGCGAAGGCTTGATGACATTTCGCCAAAGGGGAGCGTCGCCGAAATCAGCCCAATACTTCGTTGCCGAGCTGGTTGGTTGTGCGGGCTAAACCCCGCCAATTGTCACCGCCCTGACGGTGGAGCGCTACCGCGATCCTGATTTTATTCATTAACAATTTCAGGGCTGACGAGCGTTTACTCGTTAGCCCTTTATAGTTTCGAGTCTCGTGTTTTGAGTTTCGAGGAAAAACAAGTTATCTGGTTTTCTCGAAACCCGAAACCCGAAACCCGAAACCCGAAACTACATTCATGAATATTGCAATAATCGGCTACGGCAAAATGGGCAAAATGATTGAGCAGACAGCGCTGGCGCGCGGTCATTCGATCAGTGCTAAATTTGAGATAGAGAACAACGTCAACGGCGCAGGATTGACCGCTGAAACACTGGCTGGCGTTGATGTCGCAATTGATTTTTCGATCCCGGAAGCCGTGTTGCCTAACATCAAAAAATTGCTGGCGCTGGGAGTGCCAACGGTTATTGGCGCGACGGGCTGGTACGATAAAATTGATGAAGTCAAACAATCCGTCGCAGCAAATAACGGTTCATTGGTTTGGGCTTCCAATTTTTCGGTCGGGATGAATTTATTTTTCAAGGTGATTCATTACGCGACGGAATTATTTGCACAGTTTGAAGAATACGATCCCTTCATCGTGGAGCAACATCACAAATTCAAACTGGATTCACCGTCAGGAACGGGTCTCGTGATTGAGAGACAAATGCGTGAGAGCTACGGCAATCGGACTCCGCATGCCGTAAGTATCCGCGCCGGACACGCCCCTGGCATGCACGAAGTCGGGTTCGATTCCGAAGCTGACCATTTAAGCTTTTCGCATACAGCGCGTTCACGGCAGGGCTTCGCAGTTGGCGCAGTCATCGCGGCGGAAATGATTGTCGGACGCAAAGGCTGTTACGAATTTCCTGAATTGCTGTTTGCGGATGAAGTAAAATAAGCAGCGAAAGGAAAAAAGATTATGGCAGTACAAGAATTAGTCAATCAGGAAAGTACGAAATTTGCGGAGTACTTAAAAGCACACCGCAAACGAATGAAGACAGTGCCACCGATCACCAAAAATTCTGAGCGCATGGGCGGGACGCCAGTTATTGGGTTGAGCCGTGTCCCTGTCAGCACAATGCTTGATCATTTTGCGGCGGGATATTCGCTTGACGAATTCCTTGCCCAGTTTCCCAGTGTTGATCGAACTAGGGCGATTGCAGCATTGGACATCATCAAAGATGCCATAGACGAAGGTGCTCTCGCAGAAGAGATTAATTATTAATGAAACTGCTTTTGGATGAGTGCCTGCCCAAAGATTTGGTGCGAGCTTTCGCGCCATATACTGCTGAGTATGTCAAAGGCAGCACCTTTGAAGGTTTGCAAAATGGTGAATTGCTGGCTGAAGCGCAACACGAATTCGATGTGTTGATAACAGCAGATGCCAATCTTTATCATCAAAATAAAGTGTCTCAGTTCAATCTGGCGGTTGTAGTGTTACGGTCCTATCGTAATGCTTATGAGTTTTTGCTTGCTACTATCCTGGATGCCTTAGAAGTATTGCGAGCCGAGCCAGGGCAAGTCGTTTATGTTTGGGCGGATGAGCGGCTGCGAGAAAGTGATCAGCGAAAAAGTAAAGGCCCCTTCAATCCAAAATAGACGTGGAATGACAATCTCGCGTCACAGACGAATGAACTGCGGCGCTTATTCTATTGGAAAAGCTATGACTAATATTAATCAATTACGCGGTTGCGGTACGGCAATCATTACCCCATTTAATCAGGACGAATCTATTGACGAACTCGCGTTATTGCGCCTCGTCGAATTTCAAATCACGAATGGCGTGGACTTTATTGTCGCCTGCGGCACAACCGGCGAAAGCGTCACGATGAGTGAAGCTGAACAAGCGCGGGTGATTGAAATTTGTGTTCAAGAGGCGAAGGGAAGAATTCCTGTAGTGGCAGGCGCAGGCGGATACAATACACGTGAAGTTATCCAGAAAATTCAGCACTACACCAACCTCGGAGCCGACGCGATTTTGTCGGTTGTGCCGTATTACAATAAGCCGACGCAGGAAGGCATCTATCAGCATTTTCGTGCCATTTCTGAAGCCAGCGAGTTGCCAGTCATTCTTTACAACGTCCCCGGACGCAGCGTGGTGAATATGGAAAATGCCACGACGGTACGATTAGCTGCGCTTGAAAATATCATCGGTACCAAAGAAGCGTCGGGCAACATTTCGCAAATCGGCGAAGTCATTTCGTTAACCGATGAATCTTTCCTTGTGTTCGCAGGTGATGACAGCGTAGCGCTGCCGACCATCGCGCTCGGCGGCGTGGGCGTAATTTCTGTCGCTTCAAATCTATTACCACGCGAAGTCAGCGACCTCTCGCACGCCTGTCTGGCAGGCGATTGGGACAAAGCGCGCAAGCTGAATCGTGCGCTCACGCAAGTTTTCAAGACAATGTTTATTGAGAGCAATCCCGCTCCGGTAAAGGCTGCGATGGCGACGGCTGGCATGATCGGAGAAACGATGCGCCTGCCAATGGTTCCAATTACAGATGCGAGTCGCGCCAAATTGAACGAAGTACTCGCACCATTTCAACTCGCGGCGCAGGTCGCTTAATAAAAAAATCAAAAGGCAAAAGGCAAATATCAAAAAGCAAAAGTAAGCGTGGAAGGAAGCCAATTTTTATTTTTTAAATTAAATGCCGCCCTTTTCACTTTTGATATTTGCCTTTTGATTTCTCCATGACTGAACTCCAACAACAAATTGACCAATTCTTCTCCCTGCCCGTAGAGCAACTTTTATCCGCACACAAACCCGCAGCCCTTGCCGCCTTCACCGAATTCAAAGCCGCCTTAAATCGCGGTGAAGTTCGTGCTGCCAGCCGCGACGAATCCGGTAACTGGACAGTTCACACCTGGGTCAAGCGCGGCATCCTGCTCGGCTTTCGCCTGGGCGGCATCGTGGATTGTTCTATCAACGATAATTTTCGTTTCTTCGATAAAGAAACATATCCGCTCAAGCAAATCGGTGTGACCGATGGCGTGCGTCTAGTCCCTGGCGGTTCGTCCGTGCGCGATGGCGCTTTTCTTGGCAGAGGCGTGACGATTATGCCGCCCGCGTACATCAACGTCGGCGCATTTGTTGACGACGGCACGATGGTGGATTCACACGCACTGATTGGCAGTTGCGCACAAGTCGGAAAACGTTGTCACGTTTCGGCGGCAGCCCAAATCGGCGGCGTCCTCGAACCCGTCGGTGCGTTGCCCGTCATCATCGAAGACGAAGTTTTAGTCGGCGGAAATTGCGGCGTGTACGAAGGCACAATCGTGCGCGAAAAAGTAATTCTCGCCTCCGGCGTAATTTTGACCGGCGGCACTCCTGTATACGATGCCGTGCGCGGTGAAGTCTATCGCCGCACCGAAGATAAACCACTTGAAATCCCTGCCGGAGCAGTTGTAGTCGCAGGCTCACGCGCCATCAATGTTGGCCCCGCGAAAGATATGGGCTTGTCGGTGTACACACCAATCATCATCAAGTACCGCGACGAAAAAACCGAAGCGTCCGTGCAGTTGGAAGATTTTTTGCGGTAATAATTATCGCATGACGGGCGGCTCGCCCGTCAATTGCGGGCGAGCCGCCCGCAATACGTTCAGGAATATAATTTATGAATACGGACGCAGAAATCACGTCTCTTTTCGTTTCACACTCCGTCGGCAAGCTGAACCAAATGGTCAGCGCGATTGAGCTTTGCTTTTCAAAACTCACCGAAGAACAAATCTGGCAGCGCAACAGCGATAATGAAAATGCTTTGGGGAATTTAATCCTGCATCTGTGCGGCAATATGCAGCAATGGATTGGCGCAGGTTTTGGCGGCGAAAAAGATATTCGTGTGCGCGAAGCTGAATTCTCTGCGCGTGGAAATTCCGACAAAGAATCCCTGCTAAACTTGCTCCATAAAACTGTCAATCACAACCTCGCCGTCATTGAATCCGTCACACCGGAACGCTTGATTGAGCGCGTCACACCGCAGGATCGCACCGTTTCCATCATCGAAGCCATTTATCAAGTCGTCGGCCATTTCCAACAACACACCGGACAACTCATGTTCGCTACGAAGCTGATGACCAGTGAAGATTTAAAGATTTATGTGCTGCCACCAAAACCGTAGCTAAACAAAAAACGTGAAGTACCTTTTCCCCCAAATAGTCTGCTTTTTTATATTGCTGCTACCTGGTAGCAACATAACATCTGCGCAGTCACAAAAGCCTTATGAGTTTGAGCCAAGCGGTGAATCGGCTGTTTCCGTTCTTAATGATGTGCGGAACCAGGCACAAGCATCAGCTAATCCAATAATACTTATCGCGCGACTTAGCGATGGCGAATCATTAAGAAAGTGGAATCGTCGCCGCCTGCATAATGTGGCGACGCAACTTTCCAGCGTCAAGTCAGTCATCAAAACAGAAGGCGACAAAATCAGTGGCAAAGGTCGTGTAGAAATTTACCTTGATGGAAAACTTCTTTATGTTTTGCTGGCCCATCGTAATAAAGATTTAGCGGTTGATTGTTGTGAAATATTTAAGGATTTATATCCCTGGTATCATCCGACTAAAAATAAATTTTCTTCACAGACATCGAAAGAGATATTGACAGAAGATTCTCCAAACGTTGCCTATGCTGTGCCAGAGATGAGTGAGTCTACAGGAGCAAGGATGGCTGAGTTGAATCATCAACTAGAGACTTCGACAAAGCCATTTATCCTCGTCTCTCACTTAGGCGATGGTGAACACTCGCTCTTGCTACGAAAACAAAGATTGAAAAATGTTTTGTATGGAATTTGGACTGAACCTAAAGGCGGAATTCTTCTGACGCAAGGTGAAAGGGTAAGTGGTTTAGGCAGAGTTGATTGTTATGTTGACGGCATCAGGTCATTAACATTAATGACCGAACAGAACGAAGGTTTCATTCTGAGCTGTTGCAATTTATCGGATGACGATCCTCGACCTGCCAGATTTAAAAGAAAACTCAAACTCCGTCTCGCCAAAGAAAAAGCTCTCAGCGGCAAACCTCATAAAAAATAAATACTAAATTTGTCCTTTCATCGTCTGGCAACTATAATCTCGCTTCCAACCGATCAAATCATTTATGGACATTTTTCAATTCACGCGTGAAATCATTGAAGTCGAATCTACCACTGGCAACGAAGGCGGAGTCGGGCGCTGGTTACGCGATTATTTATCTGACCAGGGGTTTGTCGTTGAAACGCAGGAAGTCAGCGACGGACGCTTTAATGTCATCGCAAAATCAGGTAATCCACACGTCACCTTCTCTTCGCACATTGACACGGTTCCGCCGTATATCAGCTTCCGCGAAGACGGCAAAAATATTTATGGACGTGGCGCGTGTGATGCCAAAGGCGTGATCGCTGCGCAGGTTTTTGCGGCCCAGAAGCTGCGCGATGAAGGTCATAAAAATTTCGGCATGCTCTACGTCGTCGGCGAAGAAGACGGCAGCGATGGCGCACTCGCAGCGAACAATTTGCCGAACCAAAATAAATTTCTCATCAACGGCGAACCAACCGAAAGCAAACAGGCGATTGCGACGAAAGGTGCGCTGCGCGTGATTATCGAAGCCGGCGGGAAAACTGCGCACGCGGCTTATCCTGAATACGGCGAATCGGCGATTGAAAAGTTGATGGATATTTTGCAGGAAATTCGTCAGGCGGAATGGCCTGCTGATCCATTGCTTGGCGCGACAACTTACAACATCGGAACCATTACCGGCGGACGCAAGGCCAACGTCGTTCCCGATTTTGCTTCGTCAGAATTAATGTTCCGCACCGTCACGCATCCCGATGAATTATTCAAAATAATTTGTGAACGAATTGGCAACCGCGCCGTAGTCAAACAAGGATTTTCGATAGTGCCCGTGCATTGTCATACCATCGGCGCTGAGGTTCCGACCGAAGTCATGCGATTTGGCACAGACATTCCGTGTCTGACGAATTGGGGAACGCCATTGTTGTATGGCCCCGGATCAATTCACGATGCGCACACTCCGCACGAATATATTGCGAAAGAAGATTTGAAAAATGCGGTAGATGTTTATGCCGAGATGGCGAAGACTTTATTAAATACTTAAGCCGCGAATTTAAAAAAAAGGTCTTTTGTTTTTGATCTTTGGTCCTGGGAAAGCCCAAAGTTTCAAGCCCATAGATCACTCATTCAGAGTACGCGACTAAACTTCAGGAGTTAAGATTAATGCCCACTGCAAAATTCACCCACGATCCCGGCACACCGGAATACACGGCTTCCAACTGGCTCATCACGATCAACAATGCGTTTCGTGAAGT
>JANMKB010000706.1:0-2688 GCA_031371805.1 Blastocatellia bacterium
GCTATCGCCGATGTGGTGATGCTGTCGGGCGGCGTTTCGATGGGCGATTACGATTTGGTCAAGCCTGCGTTACAGGAATTGGGCGCGGAAATTTTTGTTGAGAAAGTAGCGATGCACCCAGGCAAGCCGACGGTGTTTGCGAAGCTGGGCGAGACTTTGATTTTTGGTTTGCCGGGGAATCCGGTTTCTGTCGCCGTCGCGTTTCACCTGTTTGCCCGACCCGCTTTGTTGCAGATGCAGGGCGCGAAAGAAATCCATTTGCCGCGTGTGCAGGCGTATGCCGCAAGCAATGTCAAAGGTGCGCCGCCACGTCGTTCGCATCAACCTGGCCGCCTGACAATTCGTGCAGGCCGCGCCGAAGTTGAGCCGCTGAAATGGGCAGGTTCCTCCGATGTTGTCGCGTTTATGCAGGCGGACGTTTTGATCGTTGTGCCGGAAGATTGTAAAGGTTACGACGCTGGCGAATTGGTTGAAGCGATTCTGCTTCGATAAATCAAATGGCAAATTGGTCTGAAATAAATCAAATGGCAAAAGGCAAAAGGGCGGCACATTTTCTTTGATAAAAGCGGCGCAGCCAGCAGCTTAAACTTTTGCCCTTTGCCTTTTGATATTTGCCTTTTGATTTTTTTGTTTTATGCCTAATGAACTTTCCCATCTCGACGACCAGGGGCGCATCACGATGGTGGATGTGAGCGCAAAGGCTGCGACTGTTCGCACGGCGGAGGCCAGTGGTTTTGTGGCGATGTTGCCGACCACAGTTGCCGCGATTTGTGAACGTCGGACACCAAAAGGTGATCCATTGGAAACCGCACGTTTGGCCGGAATTATGGGCGCAAAACGAACGGCGGAGTTGATTCCACTGTGTCATTCCCTGGCGCTCGCGCACGTGGATGTGCAAATTGAATTGATTGACGAAGGCGCGAAAATTACCGCGACCGCAACGACCAGCGCCCAGACCGGCGTTGAGATGGAGGCGCTGACCGCCGTATCAATTGCGGCGCTGACGCTGTACGATATGTGCAAAGCGATTGACCGCGCAATGACCATTGGTGAAATTCGCCTGGAACGCAAAGTCGGTGGCAAATCCGGGGAATGGAGAAGGCGGGGGTAGTTTCGAGTTTCGGGTTTAGCGTTTCGAGGAAGCCGTAAAGTTCGTTACCAACAAATTATTTGGGCCCAAAAACCCCCAACCCCCAAACCCGAAACTCGAAACTAATAATCGTGGAAGACAAAGTAGCTCTCAAAAAATTAGAAGAGGCACTGACCGAAAACTACGGGTGGGTGATGCACCACAGTACGCGTGAGAAAGTTGCGGCGGCGGTCGCGCTTAAGTCCTCGCGCCTGAAAGTTCCCGCCGATCAATATTGTCTGCTCGCGTCAGCCAGCAGTAGCGAATTGCTTTCTCTGGTCGAAGAAATCGCGGTGAGTGAGACGTTGTTTTTTCGGGAAGCCGCGCAATACGATTTTTTGCGCACGACTATTTTGCCGGAGCTTTTTGCTAAATTTTCCACGACTGAAAATATTTCCCGCGATAATCGCCTGCGCTTTTGGAGCGCGGCTTGTTCGACGGGCGAAGAGGCTTTTTCCCTGGCGATTGCCTGTCATCAGGTCAATGCAAAATGTGACCCGTCGAATGTCGAGGTCTTTGCGACGGATGTTCGCAATCGCGCTTTGCTGGAGGCCAGCCGCGCCAAATATCGTTTACCCGCCTTGCGAAATTGTACAGTTGAGTTGCGCGAAAAATATTTCGAGAATTACTATAATCCACCGGAAGCGCCGCTTGACAGCCGTTACACGGTTGCCGCAAATGTCCGCAAGCTGGTTATTTTTCGGCGGGCGAATTTGATGGATGAAATGTTTTGGAAGGGCATCAGCAATCGCTTTGAGTTGATTCTGTGTGCCAATGTGCCAATGTATTTGCATAGCGTGGCGCTCAAACAGATGATCGAACGCTTGACCCGCTCATTGCGCGATGGCGGTTATTTGATGGTCGCGCCAGCAGAATCTTCACTCATCGAACATCCGCGTTTGAAGGCAGTCAAAGAGTGTGGCGGTTTTTTTCAGAAAGCCTAAATCAGTTTCGAGTTTCGGGTTTTGAGTTTCGAGGAAGAAGCGTCGTAAGTGGCCAACAAATTATTTATGCGCCAAAAACGCGAAACCCGAAACTGATTTACTGCCTCGTTTGTAAGGTGATTTCCAGCGCTCGCGCCGCAATATCACGCGTACGCGTACTCCAGCCCATTTCATCGCGATTTTGTTCGTAATCGCGTAACACACGATCCTTCAGCCGTTCAATAAAAGCTTCCTGATCGGGCGCATCTTTGATTGCATCATCAACTTCACGAAAAGCATTGTTGATTGTGATGAGCCAGTTGGAAGCAGTATATTCCGGTGTCTCCGGATCGTGGGTGAATTTTGCAGTGGGCATTAATCTTAACTCCTGAAAATAAAAATTTAGCCACAGATTTGTCAGATATTTTAGAATTTTCACTGATCTGCGAAAATCTGTTTTAAGCTGTGTCATCAGTGGCAAATATTTTTTAGCTACCTAATAAAGTCTTTGCCATCTCGGCGTAAGTATCTACCGCGTTTTTCAAATCTTCTTTCGCAATATATTCGTGCGGAGTGTGCGCATCGTGAATTGATCCGGGGCCATACAACAATGGCGTTCCCCAATTCGTCAGACAC
>JANMKB010000713.1:0-2640 GCA_031371805.1 Blastocatellia bacterium
TGGTAAGAAGTCCAGCATCACAATAACTAGCGATGAAGATGATGAAGACAAAAATGGTTTGACTGTGGTGCGCGATGGAGATTGGATTTCGACAAGCAATAAACAACTCAACTTTGTGCAGCACGTGAAAAGTTTACTCAACAATGCTGGGCGTGCGGCAGTCGTTATTCCTGACAATGTATTGTTTGAAGGTGGTGCAGGTGAAAGCATTCGTCGCAAGCTGCTTGAAGAATGTGATGTCCATACATTATTGCGGTTGCCAACAGGAATTTTTTACGCGCAAGGGGTAAAGGCCAACGTATTGTTTTTTGAGCGCAAGAAGGAAAGTGCCGCTAAACGGAAATTGTGGATTTATGATTTACGCACGAACTTACATTTCACTTTCAGAACCAATCCACTGAAAAGATCAGACCTTGATGAATTTGTAGAATGTTACAAAGCCAATGACCGCAAATTGCGAAAAGCGACTTGGTCGGACTCCAATCGAAATGGACGATGGCGTGCTTATTCTTACGATGAAATTTTACAGCGCGACAAACTTAGCCTGGACATCTTTTGGCTTCGTGATGAAAGCTTAGAAGCGGCTGGCAGTTTGCCTTCCTTGGAAGTACTCGCAGCGGAAATTATTGTGGATTTACGTTCAGCCTTGGCAGGTTTTGAGGAATTACAAAGCGACTTAAGCAAGCCTAAGAAAAAGAAACGTTTGAACTCATTAGCTGCGCTGGGCGCGTAATCTTCAAATAAGAATTGCAGGAGCCTGAGGGTGCTGTAGGCATAATTTTTCATCTCTCGCGTTTTCCAACTCTAATGAAGTGGCGACAAATTCTAACTCACAACTAAAATTTCTCCAGCCGTAATGTAATGAATCCACATCCCCAAAAACGGGTCTTCAAATCGCCATTTAATTTTTCCCGGCAATTCTTCCGTAAACAAAATTCCTTTATCGCGTAGCGCATCCAGCGTCTTTTGAATCGTCGTCGTAGCGATTCCGGTTTGCTTTGAGACTCGTTTCGTCGTCAATCCCGTGCCTTGTTCAGGGCGAATTTGCAACAGAGTATTTTGTTGATTGGCGGTCAGTTGATTCCACGTTATCGTGTACAACGGATTATTTTGCTCAATCAACGTCTGGCACGCCTGCGCGATGATTTCAGGGGACAGCTTTTTGAGATTTTGCCCCGTCATCATTGACCAGCAGGTATGCGCAAGACGTTGAATGTCGTACGGTACATCTTCAGCGGCATTCAGCAGCAACGTCAAATTTTCTTCCGTTGCAGTGAATCTTCCTTTTGCAAATTGCGCAATCAGCCACGGAATAAATTCAGCCCGCGGAACAATCCCCAAAAAACGCCGCGAACCCAGACGATAAAATGGTCGCCTCTGATCCGAAACCATTTCTGCCAGCATCCGCGTTTTTGATCCAGCGAAGACATATCCAATCTTGCGATGTTCCTGAACGGCGGCGCGAAGCTGTCTTTCCGATGTTTCTCCGCCAAGTTCGATGATGTGCTGAAATTCATCCAGAATGATTCCGAATGGTTGTTTGCTTTTCTGCGCTAACGCCTCAAAGCGTAACTCTGAACTTTTCAAAATACCTTTTTTTGCTAAAAAAATATTTGTAACCAACCTGACCTGACATACGCTTTGGTGTGTGTGAACGACTGAGTTTAAGGGAGCGCATAAACGTTTGTATGCAGTATTAAAAAATACGTCTCTTTCAGTAATGGAAGTACCGAGCCGGAGCGCGGATGATAACCAGCTTGCGGTTGCTGCGCTGGCGGGAGATGAAGCTGCGTTTGAACAACTCTTTTTGCGCCATAAATTGATGGTGGCACGGATTGGGGGGCATTTCTTTCGGCAGCCGGAGCAGGTAGAGGACATTTTACAAAGCAGCTTTGCCTCGGCTTACTTTTCGCTCAAAGATTTTCAGGGCGGCGGCGAGGCGGCATTTAAGGCCTGGCTTTCACGCATTACGGTCAATACTTGTTACGACGCGCTCCGATACAAACGCTGTCGGCCAGAAGACACGATCAGCGCGATCACCGATGATGAGTCACGCTGGCTTGATGAAAGAATGACGGATCAGAACGTGGGAGGCGATGCCGAGCAGGCAGTCGTTGCGCGTGACCTGTCGGACAAATTGCTCGCCCGTCTGGAGGCTGATGATCGGCTGGTTTTGACTTTATTGCATGCTGCCGAGTTGTCGGTCAAAGAAGTCAGTGAGATCACCGGATGGTCGGGGTCAAAAGTGAAAATTAAAGCCTATCGCGCACGGATTGCCCTGCGTCGAATTATGCGCAAGTTTTTATAACTGGTTAGCGAGGTTGATATGTGGTTCAGGAAAAATAATAAAATATCCGCAAAGCAAAAGCTTGACCGTGCTGGCCGGGCGGTAATTCAGGCTGGCAGTTTGCGTGACGAAGAAATTAAAGCGATTGCCGCTGCGCCATATTTGTTCCAGCAACTACGCGCTCGCATTGAAACTGAACGCGAGCAGCGCGGGTCTGTAAGGGATCAGCTTCCCGTTGTAAACACAAGTTGGCAGGCTCCACGCTGGGGCTTATTGGCAACGGCAGTATTGTTGCTGATGGTGATTTCAGGTTGGTTGTGGCAGGGGATAAACAGGACTGCGCCAGATCAGCA
>JANMKB010000735.1:0-1634 GCA_031371805.1 Blastocatellia bacterium
AGTTTGGAAAAGTGATTTATATGCCATCGTGGTTTATATTGGTGGAGCGTATTCGTATTTCTTTTTAAGAATCTCAAATAAAGACTGCCTATTATTCTCTAGCCATTTTCCCCATTGCTCTATTTTAGCAACCGAATCTGAAAGATGATCTATAGTCCTCTTATCTAAAGAATCATGAAACATCCTCATATCTTCAATATATTCACGCGCCTGATCCCCCCATCCAAGTAAGATTTTATTCAACTGATCAGTGTCAATATCCTTAACTGCATCTAAACCAGAAGATATTAATGCAGCTACTTTTATTACTCCTTCTCTGTGGTTAGACTCATCCTTATCGATTTCAACCTTTAATTCGGTGTCTTTGGTCAAATACATAGCTTTCAGAAAACATGTATTCCCCTCCATAAAGCTCGTTACACTTTTTGGTACAGGCTCTTTTGAATCTTGCCTCTCATTAGCGTAGAAAACGAAAAACGGCCAGATAGCCGCTTTACCTGCTGCCTTCACCTCATCCATCGGCTGCGCGCTCAAAGGCTCCTCATCCCCTTGGGAGACGCTCATAAATAAAAGGAAGAAAACAAAGATTGATAAGGCATAAAGGCTGAAACCCCTACGATTATATAATAAATGGCTTTCAGGAAAACATTTGGTTTTGGTTTTTCCATAATATTTCCTAAGTGGGGCGGAGCAACGATGCCGAAGGTGGAACATGAATTTCGCAGTACCGCCTCATCGCGTTTTATTCTTTCCACAAATAAATTCCGCCCATCATCCCCAGCGTGTTGGGAATAGTCGAAACGTCTCCTGGCAGTTTGAATTTGATGTGTTCGGCATTGCCTCCGCCAATGTACAGGTGATTAAAATTGATGAGAGTGCGCAGCGTCTCGATGGCGATTCGCACGCGTTTGTTCCAGCGTCTTTTGCCAACGTCCTGGAGCGTCACTTCGCCGAGTTGTTCTTCATAGGTTTCATCGTGGCGAAACGGATGATGCGCGAATTCCATGTGCGGTAACAATTTTCCCTCTTCAAATAAACTTGAGCCGAGGCCTGTGCCCAGGGTAATCACCATCTCTACGCCTTTGCCACCAAATTTATTAATTGCTGCAAGGCCTTGTAAATCGGCATCATTCAGCACACGACAAGGCTTATCAAATTGTTTTTGTAAGGCATTGGCCAGATCAAAATTGATCCAGGGGTTAGTGCCGAGGTTATGGGCGGTAAATATTTTCCCGTTGCGGACAACGCCGGGAAAGCCGACCGAGATGCGCTCGTACTCCGGCGCATAAGGCGGAATCATCGCCACTAATTCTTTGAGCTTGGTCAGCATTAATTTAGGCGGACAATTTTCTGGCGTCGGAATTCGCAAGCGCTCCGTAATCATATTGCCCTTGCCATCAAGGATCGAAGTCTTTAAGCCCGTGCCGCCAATATCAATCGCCAGTGTAAACGGGCCAATGAGTTTTGCTTTTTTTACGGGCGCTTTAGGCGTTATTTTTTTTGCTGTCATTCTTTCTGCTCCTGCTTCGGGTAAAAGTTTAGGGTACAATCGTGGGCAGAGATTACATCAACACTAAAGGAGCTTGCCAGATGCTGCGTGCATTTTTTTTCGTTGCGCTTATTTCCCTGAGTTG
>JANMKB010000019.1:0-2206 GCA_031371805.1 Blastocatellia bacterium
TATCCATTGCTCATCCGTTCCGCCATGTTAATTCGCCACTCCGTTTTTATGATAAAAGTCGCTGACCACTTCGGTAATTAGCCCACTCTCGCTTTGCATTGCTTTGAATTTCAGATCAAGCATTCGTAGTGAATACAAAACAAATGGATATTGCTTTCCGCCTAACGTTCCCCACAGATGATTCACTTCCTCCATCGTTGGAGAGGATAAATCAAAGATCAGCTTAAATGATTCCAACTGATCAAGCGGATTAGGAGGGCTCCCTGTGGAAATTGAGCCTGGCGCAACATTATCCTGAGTAAATGTATTCTTGAATTGAAAAAACTGAATTATCCTTGATAACCCTAATAGTGCATCCGCATATTTTTTATGGGTAACTACAACTAAAATCTGAAAATTGAGAAATACCGGAGGATTTCCAAAACTTGCCGTAAGCTTTATGTCGTTACGCACATAATGAGGGACATTTTTTAAGGCTTTATCCTCCTTGATATTTACGATAGATAAGTAAATATTCCCCCTCGCAAGATCTCCAGCATTTGTACCAAACCCTTCCGCTATATTGCCCAAAGCCACGCTGTCAGAAGTAACACTATATGATTCACTAAGGTGCTTATTTAACTCATTTACGACTATCGTCAAGGCGTGTGAAAGCATAAGGACTCAGGTCATTTATTTATTTTAAATTTCTGCTACCCAATAGCCGTTTAAGCAACCATTTCTTGATTCGCCAATATTCACCTGAACCTATCTTCCAATTTCCCAGATATAGTTCGATAAATTTTGCGATGCTACTCAGCCCCTGCAAATATCGAAATTCGCCACTCGCGACGTGTGTAATATGACCCCGCCAGATAAATTGTCTGGACTGCTTCACGCTCTCTTCCAGCCGAAACTTAATCACGAATGAATGAGTTTGTTCTTCGGAAACTTCCACAATTTTCTCCGGTCATGGGTTTAAGTAGCAACTAACCTGCAACATCCTGACATCTTCATTTTTGGAACAGTCCTTAAATAACCGACTGACGCCTGCTTTGCCGTCTGTGGCAACATCTTTTTTACGTCTTTTTTTCAGTTGCAGGCAATTTTTTTCTAATTTGGGTCAGAAGTTTTTTAGCTGGGGAATTTTTTCTTCAATCTTCAAACTTCGTTCGAGACTCTCCACCTCGCTTTGTACTTCTGCTTCAAGACTCCGTAAAGTCAGCAGAAGATGTTTGCATTGCGCCAATAATTCTGGCAGATGGCGGGTAGTATGCTCGACAAGTGTCAAAGGTTGGGTCGGTGAGGTCAGGAGACTTTCCAATTGATCGGCACGGATTTGTTCATGAAGTTCAATAGTACGGCGTGAAGGGGTAACGTCAAGCCCTTCGCGCAGAGCCGCGACGCAGCGTTCATACTGGCGGAGGGCTCCGGTGCGATCTCCGGCGAGATACCGCAGGCGCATCATCGCCCGGTGCGCACGTTCATACGCAAAATCCTGATGCAGGAGAGCTTCTCCGTATTGTAAACCCTGCTCATATTGACCATTGGCTTCGCACCAGTTCATCAGTTTATGCAACATTTTCTGATGCATATCTTGAAAGCGGACACGCTCACATAAGCACCAGTCCTGATACCAGCCCTCCAGCAAATCGCCGCGATATAGTGCTGTAGCGCACCGAAGCGATTGGGCCTGCGCTGGCGTGAGCTGCCTGCCGCGTACCATTGCAACAGCTGAAAAGGCTGCCTCAAACTCCGCGACATCCACCCAAACGTCGGCCTGGGGATTTACATACACGCATTCGGCGGACGCCAGCAAAACGGGTGGTTCTTCCTGTGACAGAGCCAGTCGCTCCTGTAGTTTCCACAACGCATCCCGCAAATATTTTTTCGATTGCACGGTCGAGGTGCCACCCCAGAGCAGCGTTGCCAGACTTTCACGGGCGGTCATCATCTGCCGATGCAACAACAGGAAACAAAATAGCTCTTCTGGTTTGCCAGTGATGGACGCAGTGGCAAGTTCCTCTGACAGGCAGGCCTGGAAATTGCCAAACAAACGGAATTTTATCCGGGACATCGTAAGCCTCCAACCCTCCGGGGCAGTATTTCACGGTATAAGTACGCCTGGTTCAAACGAGGCGCACAACTCTGGTTTCAACGGAATTCGCTTTTTCGGAAATTGTCCGCAGGCTCTGAGAATGGCCTTGCTCTGGCAGCATCGTTACCG
>JANMKB010000027.1:0-5147 GCA_031371805.1 Blastocatellia bacterium
CGCGCCGAGTGGATTAATCGCACGAATTTTTTATGCGCTTGGCCTCATTAACGTTCCGGCAGAATTTCCGGCGTTTATCAATGATCGTTTGGGCGTCGGTATCATTGCGGCTTATGTGCTGAAAGAAACTCCCTTCATCGCAATCATGACGCTGGCTTTGCTCGCACGCATCGGCGACGAGTATGAACAGGCGGCGCGGACGCTGGGAGCTTCGGCCTGGCAACGGCTGCGTTACGTGACTTTGCCGCTTGTTGCGCCGGCGGTTGTGTCTTCATCATTAGTCGTTTTCGCCTTTATTTTCGGGGCGTTTGAAGTGCCGTTTATGCTCGGCAGACCCTATCCGGCAATGTTATCCGTCGTTGCGCAGCGCAGATATATGAGCATCGAATTGAGCGAGCGACCTGATGCCATTGCCCTCGCAGTCGTGATTGCCATCATCACGGCTTTGCTTGTCTGGCTGTATGCAAAATTGGCGCGGGTGTTAGTGGGTGTCGAGAAACCGCTGATCTTCTAAATTCTCAGGAATATTCGCATGCACAGACTGACTAAAATCATTGCCGCCATTGTGACGCTTAGCTTAGCTGTGATTCCTGTGCTTCTGCTTGTCATTTGGTCATTTGGCAAAGCCTGGTACTGGCCTGCGATTTTGCCGCGTGCCTGGAGCGGACGTGCGTGGGCTTATATTTTTTCGCCGGAGGCCAATGTCGGTGCGGCGCTTTTGACGAGCATCGCGATTGCCCTGGCAGTCACTGCGATTGCGCTTTTGCTTGCATTACCTGCGGCGCGCGCAATTGCGTGGCACGAATTTATCGGCAAACGAGTTTTACTATTTGCGCTGTTGTTACCTGTGCTGGCGCCACCGCTGGCCGCCGCGATGGGAGTGCATTCGCTGTTTTTGCGTTATGGTTTAGCCGATTCAATTACTGGTGTAGTGCTGGTGCATTTGATTCCGACTGTGCCTTATACGACGTTGATGCTGGCCGGAAGTTTTTCGCGCTTTGATCCCAATTACGAAGCGCAGGCGCGGACACTCGGCGCTTCGTGGTTGAAGACCTGGCAGTATGTGACTTTGCCCGCGATTGCGCCGGGGATGGCGGTCGCGGCGGCTTTTGCTTTTCTGATTTCGTGGAGTCAATATCTCATGACATTGCTTATCGGCGGCGGGCGCATCGTCACTTTGCCGTTGTCACTGGTAGCTTTTCAGCGCAGCGGAGATGAAGCGATCACGGCGGCATTGTCATTAGTTTTTCTGGCTCCAACGCTGGTTGTGTTTGCGATTGTGGCGCGTTTTTTGAGAGACGAGTAACGATAGCGGACATTCATTATTTGAGGTTTTATACTTTGCGACTATCATTAATATTTTGTCTGATTTTTTGTTTGTGGCTAACCGCTTGTAATCAGGCTGTCAACAAAACGCAATCACAATTTACACCGGAACAATTTGCCGCGATGAAGTGGGAAGAAGTTGTCGCACGGGCGCGGGGAACCACTGTCAATTATGGGATGTGGGCGGGTGATGAAGCGCGGAATCGTTATTTTCAGGGAGCGGTTGCCGACAAGCTGAAACAACAATACGGCATCACGCTGAAAATTGTCCCGAACAGCGATGTTGCTGAGGCGGTTAATAAATTGCTCAACGAAAAAAGCGCCGGGAAAAATACTGATGGCTCGCTGGATATGATTTGGATCAATGGCGAAAATTTTCGTTCGGCGAAACAGGCTGGAGTGTTGTGGGGGCCGTTCGCGGACAAAATGCCGAACATTAAGTACTACGACGAACAGGCAAGGACAAGTGATTTTGGGACGCCTATCGAAAGTTATGAAGCTCCCTGGCAACGTGCGCAATTTGTTTTCGCGCATGACACTTCGCGTGTGCCAGCTCCGCCAAAATCAATTGAAGCTCTGCGCGAATGGATCAAAGCTCATCCGGGAAGATTCACTTATATCGCGCCACCTGATTTCACCGGCTCCGTTTTTATTCGTCATTTGCTCTTACATTTTGGTGGCGGCGCAAAAAAATTCCAGACTGGTTTCGATGAGCAGCTTTTTCAAACAGCCGCTGCCGCGACGATCGAATATCTAAACGACATCAAACCTTTTTTGTGGCGGAAAGGTGAAACTTATCCGGCGACGCAAAAAGAAGCGGATCGTTTATTCGCCAACAACGAAATTGATTTCACCATGAATTACGGGCCGAGTTTTGCCTCGGAAAGAATTGAGCGTGGCGAATATCCGGCGACGGTGCGGACGTTTATTTTCGATGAAGGCACGATTGGCAATTACAGTTTTCTCGGCATTTCGTTCAATGCTGCAAACGTCGCCGGAGCATTGGTCGTCACCAATTATTTGATGTCGCTGGAAAACGCGATGGCGCAGGGGAAAACGCTTGGCACACTGTTTCCATTGAGTCTGAATTTAATTTCGCCGGAAGAAAAAGCTGCGGCTGAAGCTTTGCCGCGCGGTGTAGCGACGTTATCAATTGCCGAACTGAATGCGCATCAAATCCCGGAACCCGACGCACAATATCTTGCCCGGCTCGAAAAAGAATGGGCGCAGAAAGTGCTGCAAAAATGACCACTCTGATTCTTGAGCGCGTCACGGCTGACTATGGCGCAACGCGAGTGCTGCACGATTTTTCGCTGACGGTTAATGATGGCGAATTCATTGCTTTGCTGGGGCCTTCGGGGTGCGGCAAAACTACGGCGCTGAAAATTATTGCGGGCTTGCTGGAACCAGCCAGCGGTGATGTGCGTTTCGATGAACAATCAATCCTCAATGTTGCCGCCGAAAAACGCGGCGCAGTCATGGTCTTTCAAAAGCCGTTGTTGTTTCCTTACTTAACCGTTGCCGAAAATGTCGCGTTCGGTTTGAAAATGCGCAGGCTCCCAAAAGTCGAAATCCAAAAACGTGTAACCGAAGCGCTGAGTTTAGTGCAATTGCAGGGTTATGAAAGGCGTTCGCCGTCACAGCTTTCCGGCGGACAGGAACAACGAATTGCCCTGGCGCGTGCGCTGGTGACGCAGCCCAAAATTTTGTTGCTTGATGAACCATTTTCCGCGCTGGATGAAAGCCTGCGAACAGAGATGCGAGAGCTGGTTCGCGCCCTGCAACAGCGGCTGAAAATTACAACAATTTTTGTGACGCACGATCAGGCCGAAGCCGCCGTGATGGCTGATCGGATTGCGTTATTATTGGATGGGAAATTAGAACAATTTGGTCAGCCGCGTGATTTTTATACTGCGCCAGCCACGATCAAAGCGGCACAATTTTTTGGCTGGAAAGTTGTTGCAGGTGAAGTCGTTGGAAAATCTTTGATGACTGCGGTGGGGAAATTTTCAGCGCCGGATGAATTGCAGGCTGGGAATTACTGGCTGGCTTTTCGTGCGGAAAATTTACAGATTTCAGATGCTGGCGAAAGTTCCGAAAATCAAATTGCGGCGCGGGTTCAGGCAGTCCTTGATTTGGGCTGGCGGCTTCGTTATCGCCTGCAATTGCAAAATAATGAAGAGCTTGAGCTTGAGGAATTGGCACATAATGCTGACCAAAAATTAGCGCCGGGAGCAACGATAAATCTCAGCCTGCCGCCAGGAGCAACCAGAATTTTCAGGCGCGAAAATTGAAATCGCCTTTTTATTTGCACAATTCTTCTCTGGCTTTGCTTTGCTATTCTTAACCTGCAACGCAGGTGACAGCATAAAGCCCAATGGCATTAAGTTAAGAACAAAGTAAAATAGGGAGTATGAAAAAAAGAATGAAAGAATCGTGGAGAGATTAAGGGAAGAGGTCGGTTCGGAGCAGGTGAGTGAAAAATATCGGCAGAAGACCAAAGATTTCACGAGAAAGCGCAGGTTAGATTTTGCAAAAGTGGTGATCCTGATGTTAAGCGGGCATAAATTTTCGTTACAAAATGCGGTGAACAAGTTTTTTAGCGGGATCGGGCAAGTCTTTGAGATGCCGACGGCTTCGGCGTATTGTCAAGCTCGGCAGAAAGTGAAGGCGGAAGTGTTTGTCCACTTAAACGAAGTGTTAGTGAAAGATTTCTACCAACTGTATGAAGAGGAAGGCGAAGTCTTGCGCTGGCATGGGCATCGGCTATTAGGTGCGGACGGAACCAGGTTGAACGTCCCTGAGAATGAAGAGACGAAAAAAGTATTCAGCCTCCATCGTAATCATAAGCCTGCGCCGGAAAGTGCGAGACTCCAGGGATTAGGAATCGTACGCTACGATTTACTCAATGACTTCGGGCTGCGAGGGGCGCTGACGAAAGCACATTACGGAGAGAATGCGTTGATGTTTGAAGCGTTGTGGAGCGCGACGCAGGCAGGAGATGTCCTGGTGCTGGATCGCGGCAAAGCCTCTTATTATTTGATGAGCAAAGCCATCCAGGAAAAACGGGAGTTGATCGTGCGGATGCCACGTGGCAAATATCAGATCGTGACTGATTTTTTGGCAAGTGACAAAACGGATGCGGTGGTCAAGCTCAGAGTGGGACCTCGAACCACGACGGCGAGGCAGGTCAAAGTTGAAAATTAGCGGAAGAACTCACCGTCCGTTTGCTCAAGTTTACGCTGGAAAGTGGTGAAGTCGAAGTCTTATTGACGACGCTGTTAGATCAACAGAAGTATCGCTCTGCCGAATTTTATGAAGTGTACGGCTGGCGCTGGCGCGACGAAACGTACGATGACCGGAGCAGGAATATTTTTGAAGTGGAGCGCTTTAGCGGACAAAGCGAAGCCTCCATCCAACAAGACTTTTACGGCGTGGTCTTTTTGGCAAGCCTCGAAAGTATCCTGAGCAAAGAAGTGGAAGAAACACTCCAGGCAGTTGCCGTAACACGAAAAAACACGATCGTCCCACAAGTCAATCACGCCGTCAGCTATGTCGCACTGATCGAACGAGTGGGGAGTTTGCTGGCCGATCAAAGCAAAAGCGTGCCAACCGTCTTGCGAGAATTAGAGCATTTATTTCGGCAGAATCCCTCTCGTCACAGAGCTGGTCGAAAGTATCCTCGTGAAGTCCTGACACACGCTCGCAAATTGAAATTTTATCGCTACTCCAAACGCATTATTGCTTAACTTAATGCCATTGGCATAAAGCCCCGTGCGTGAGCGCGGAGTAGTTGTTGCTTGTAACCCCGCGCTCACGCA
>JANMKB010000032.1:0-2667 GCA_031371805.1 Blastocatellia bacterium
TCTATCCACTACAAAGCATTTATCAGCAAAAGAGCGTTTTGCTGATAGGTTTGCAGAGTGCTTCACGATGCCTGCTAGCGGGCTTAATCGGCGTTTCACCGACATACACCGCTCAAGAGAAAAAGGAGTCAGTCTGGCAGACCTTCTTTCCTTGGCTGATTTATATCGGGTTTCTGTACAAGCCCTTATTCTTCGGCTAGAAAATTTGAAACGATTACCTACCGGAACGTGGGATGACTTGGAACGGAAAGGTTTCAAAGTCCGACAAGCGCAACAATTGCTGGATATTG
This sequence comes from Blastocatellia bacterium, assembly GCA_031371805.1. Lineage (GTDB taxonomy): Bacteria > Acidobacteriota > Blastocatellia > RBC074 > RBC074 > JAFDVL01. Next base: position 291 of record JANMKB010000032.1, read on the forward strand.
ATGCGAACCCGCCTTTGAAACATGCACTGCCATTACGGTACAAGATGCTAGCGATCTCTTCCTATAATCAAGGAGAAATAAGTGAGGGTCAGCTATCAAAATATCTTCGCACTGATCGCGTGAAAGCTCGCTTCATTGTTGATGAGATAAATCATCAACTCATTGTAGAAAAAGAAGGTGAGTTTGGAGATTTACAATTAGATTTAGCGGAAGCTTTAGTCGGAAGGTAGGTAATCTGGTGTCATCATCAACGATTTTGCTCGACGCTTGTGTATTAATAAACCTGTTAGCGAGCGAAGAGCTAGTCTCAATTCTTAATATTTCGCACAAGGAATTCAAAATTTGTACAGTTGTTAAGAAAGAAAGCTTTTACTTGCGCACTGATGATTCAGAAGACCAAGTTTTTACACTTGCAAATCTTGATTCGTTAGTAGAGTCAGGGGCGCTAACAATTTGTGACGTTGAGGATGAAATAGAGGAGGAACTGTATGTTGATTACTCAAGTCAGCTAGGGGATGGAGAGGCAATGTCGATAGCGATAGCTCAAGCACGAGGCTATATTTTGGCAACAGATGATCGTAAAGCACGGCGTATCTTTTTGGCATCGGTTAATAATTCTGATCGCCTCATTTCAACGTCAGAACTAATTCGTACTTGGGCAGAGCTAACCGGAATCTCTGCTGACAGACTTAAAAAAGCCTTGCTAAATATTCAACATCGGGCGAATTTTATTCCACGCCGCATAGACCCTAATTTTCAATGGTGGATAGACAACTGCCGCTAATAAATGCCTGAAGCTTTTCCAAAAATTGTAATCATCGCAGGCCCAAACGGTGCAGGGAAATCTACGCTTGCGCCGTTGTTGTTGCGTGATAAATTGAAGCTCACCGAATATGTGAATGCAGATACGATTGCGCTGGGGCTTTCGGCATTTGCACCGGAAAGTGCGGCTATCGAAGCGGGGCGCGTGATGCTCAAGCGGTTGCACGATTTGGCTGCGCAACGGAAAAGCTTTGCGTTTGAGACGACGCTGGCGACGCGGTCTTATGCGAAGTGGTTGAAGGCGCTGAAGGAACAAGGCTACGATATACATTTGGTTTTTCTTTGGTTGCGTAGCCCGGAAATTGCGATTGTGCGCGTGCAAGAATAGAGTTCGCGCAGGTGGGCATGATATTCCTGAAGAAACGATTCAACGGAGATATAAACGGGGCGTAAAGAATTTTTTTATACTGTACAAGGATTTGGCTACAACGTGGGTCGTATACGATCATTCCATAACAAATCACCCTGTTATGATTGCAGGTGGAGAAAAAGGGAAGATGCAAAAAATCGTGGATGAAAAATTGTGGATAGAATTTTGTGAGGCAGGCAAATGAGCCAAAACGAAACTCCACTTGCGCCGATTAACCTACTTACGCAGGGCAAAGAAATTGAAAATATCCTGCGCGAAGCAGGGCGACAGGCGCGGATCAGGCATAAAAAGCTGGGCCACCCAATCGTCAGTTGGCAGGATGGAAAAGTCGTGATTATTCCTCCTGATGAAATCGTGATTGATGACAACGATGAGCCTGCAAAATAAAAAGGGCGAAAATTGCTTCTCGCCCTTTACCTTTGAATCTACGGCAAATATCCCTGTTGACAGTTCCCTGCCCATTTCCGCTAGAACAAATATCCGCCTGCCGCTACTACCTTATCCGCCAAACGGTCACGAATTGCTGAGGTATTGAGCGGCGTGTATTTTGTGAAGCGGCGCAGTGCTGCCAACAGCATCCGCAAATCATCGCCTTCCGCAATGGCGGCGAGCGCATTCTTCGCGGCGATGTCAATTCGTCCCAGTGCATCGTTTGTGTATAGCCTGGTTGCGTCAATTGCGGATTGATGTTTTTCTTCGCCGTCACGCGCAATCATTTTTGCGGTGCGGGCAATCGCGCTGTCCATCAGATACGCCTCAATGATGATGTCCGCCGCCCAGCACAAAACCATTTGTTGTTCCGACAATCCAGCCACAAACTTCTGCGCCGCTGAACCCAGTACCATCAATGCTATTTTTTTAGCATTCGCGGCGAGCTTGCGTTCTTCAGCCATCGGCGCATCGTCTTCGTCCACATCGAATGACGGGCCAGCGAGCAATTCTTCCTGCAACTGTTTGGCAGCGGCAAGCAGCGGCAACTGGCCTTTCATCGCGCGTTTGAGCAATTGACCGGGAATCAACAGACGATTGATTTCGTTCGTGCCTTCAAAAATGCGGTTGACGCGGCAATCGCGGTACACACCTTCGACCGGATAGTCTTCGGTGAAGCCGTTGCCACCATAAATTTGCACGCCTTCGTCGGCACAGTAAAACAGAATTTCTGTGCCTGCGACTTTAATCATCGCG
>JANMKB010000528.1:0-2475 GCA_031371805.1 Blastocatellia bacterium
CTGGAGGCAGTCGAGCAGTTGGCGAATCTGGAAGTTCGTCACGCGCTTGATCTTATTCAGGCTCAGGTCGGTGGCACCAAAGCAAAGCAGACTGAGGCCGATGATTTTATTAAAAAATCCGCGCATCGCCTGAGCAGCCTGGTCGGCATTGGCCGGACAACAGAACGCTTGTCATTGTTGGGGAGCTTCTATAAAAAATTGGCAATGGCCGGCATCGAGCGCCATAAGAACTTAACCGAGGCAAAGAAATATTATGGTGAAGCCTATGAACATGCGCAGGAAACAAAAAACCCGGACGCCTATTACCCGGCGGGGAACTGGGCAGCCTGCTATATTTTGTTGGGCGGCGGTGGCGGTGCGAAAGGGCAGGCGATGCTGAGCGAGCGGGTCGCAGTCATTAAAACCGCAGCCGCACAAGCCTTTGATTTCTGGGGCCGTGTGGCGGAGCCTGACGCGGCCTTAATTGAGTTCCTGTTATCGGAAGAATTAGCCAATAAAAATCGTCAGCAGGAAATTGTTGCGCAATACAAAAAGGCCTTTGACAGTGGTTCCACCCCAAAACAAAAGGACTCGGTTTACGACCAATTCGACTTTATGATTTCGGTGCTGGGCGATAAAAAAAGAGATAAAAAAAATAACTGGCCAGAGGTCGTGAAAATCCTAACCAGTATCAAGAGCGCCTTGCTTTGATCACTAACTATCGTGGAATCTAAATTTTCTTGTTGTCAGGCAGGTTCTCAACCTGCCTGACAACTGCGCTACCCTCACCACATCTTTTCTTTTTCCTGAAGGCTGGATTATAATCCGCACCGTTTCATCAAAGAGCAATTAGTCCTGATCGTTTTCCGGCAATAAACCAGTAGGGAAGCAGCCGTTCCCTGTTGTTGTCTACGAACATTTATCTGAACAGAGAAAAATTCGATTCTGTTCCACAACCGCAATTGAGGTGAAGATGGAGACGCCTGAAATCTTCATCAGCTATACACACGCTGATAATACGCCATTAGCCAGAGGGCTTGAGGGATGGATTGATCTGCTTCACCAGCGGTTAGCTGACCAGTTGTTTCAAGCGCTTGGTTACAAGGTTAGGATTTGGCGTGATAGTAAGTTGACTGGCAATGATATTTTCTCGGAAGAGATTTTCAACCAGCTTTCCCGGACTGCGATTCTTGTCTCGGTGCTGTCTCCTCGTTATTTGACTTCTGAGTGGTGTCAGCGCGAGTTGAATGAATTTTGCCAATACGCTAAACAAAATGGCGGCTTACGACCCAACAGCAAATCTCGTGTTTTCAAGGTTGTGAAAACCTGCATCCCACGCGAAGACCACCCACCATCAATCCAGGGATCATTGGGCTACGAATTTTTTGAAGTAGATAAATTGAGCGAGCGTCCTGATGATTACAATGCGCACATCGAATTTGGCGGCGATCTTCGCTACTGGAAAAAGCTCAAAGACCTGGTTTGGGATATTAAAGAATTCATCAAATCCCTGGAGTCTCACGCACCTCCGGTTTCAGCGCCCGCGAACCTTACAACGATAGTCTCGCTCACAACCAGTACGATTTACCTCGCCGAAACAACTTCTGATTTGAGCGCCCAGCGTGATGAAATCCGCCGCGAGTTACAACAACACGGGCACATCATTTTGCATGATGGTGATTTGCCGTTGCGAACTTCGGCGCTGATGGAGTCCGTGCGCGACCACCTGAGCCACACTCGTCTTGCTGTTCACCTGATCGGTCAGCAACCCGGCATCGCGCAGCTACAATACGAACTAGCCGTTGAGCGTGCCGCAGCACCAAATTTTACCCAACTCATCTGGCTGCCTGACAAACTGCAATCGGATGACCCGCGCCACCAGGCCTTTATCGAAGAGTTGCAACGCGGCAATGACAGGCCAAAAAACGCCGAGCTTTTGCAAATTTCTCTCGAAGACCTGAAAACCCGCATTCACGACAAGCTGGTTGTCAAACCGAAATCAGTCGGCACAACCAACGGTAACGGCTCCAATGCGTCGGTCTATTTGATTTGCGATAAGCTGGATTACGATTCGCTGCAATCGTTGCAGGACGGATTGTATGAAATGGGATTGGAAGCGATCCCGCCGCCGACGGATGGTGATGAGACGCTGATATCGCAATATCACAAAGAAATGCTGATGGATTGTGACGCTGTGATGATTTATTACGGCAGCGCCAATGAAATGTGGTTGCGGATGAAGCTGCGCGAATTGCAAAAGCTTGCTGGCTACGGACGCGAAAAGCCGATGCTCGCCAAAGCCATCTACATCAGCGCCCCACAAACCGATCAGAAACTTCGTTTCAGAACCCACGAAGCCCTGACCATCCCCAACTTTGGCGCGTTTACGCCCAACGTGTTGACCCCATTCCTTGACCAGATTCGTCAGGCGAAAGGAGCAATTTAATGACTACCGAAATGTTAACCGCCACGCGCAGCAATCCGTTTCCCGGTTTG
>JANMKB010000532.1:0-7870 GCA_031371805.1 Blastocatellia bacterium
TGCTTCAGCGGCCATAAATTGACAGTGCCGAACGTCGTTTGTTATCTTTAAGTTTGATTCGATCAGGATCAGTTTTTCCCGCACCCGTAATTGTATCAGGAAGTCAGAATAATCGCTGCTGAGCGAACACTTATTTTTACCTGTTCTTTATCTGCTCTTTATCGGCGCTCGCCCCAATCAGCGCTCCAAATTTATTCAGGAAAGTTAGGAATTTACAAACTATGAGCCAAACAACTGCTACTCCTGCCGGACTTCAAGATGTTGTTGCCGCGCCCAGCCGTATTTGCTTTATTGATGGCGAGCAGGGAATTCTCGCTTATGGCGGCTATAACATTCATGATCTGGCAGAAAAATCCAACTTTGAGGAAGTCATTTATTTGCTCTGGCATGGGCGCATGCCGAACAAAGCTGAACTGGCTGAACTCGCCCACAGTCTGGCCGCAAATCGTGTGATTCCAACCGAAATTGTAGCGCTCCTGAAATCGTTTCCAACCACTGCCAAGCCGATGGATGTTTTGCGCACCGCGATTTCGGCGCTGGGAATTTACGATCCTGAAACGGCTGACAATTCCATCGAAGTGAATTGGCGCAAGGCTGTCCGCGTCACGTCGCAACTGGCAACCGTTGTAGCGGCGTTTCAGCGGATTCGTCAGGGATTGGAGCCGCTGGAACCAAAAACAACTTTGAGTCACGCCGGAAGTTTTCTCTGGTTGCTGAATGGCGTTGAGCCAGGCGAAGTCGAAACCAAAGCACTCGACATTGCGTTGATCCTGCACGCCGACCATGAATTTAACGCTTCGACTTTTGCGGCGCGGGTCACTGTGGCGACTTTGACGGATATGTATGCGGCGATTACTTCGGCCATCGGAACACTGGCTGGCCCGTTGCACGGCGGCGCGAATGAAGCCGTGATGAAAATGCTCCTGGAAATTGGCACGCCCGATAAAGTAGACGAATATATGGCGGATGCTTTTGCGACGGGCAAAAAAATCATGGGCTTTGGCCATCGCGTTTATCATACCGAAGACCCGCGCGCGACCCACCTGCGAGAGATGTCGGAAGCCACTGCCAAACGACAGGGCGATACCAAATGGTATGATATGTCCAAACGCATCGAAGAACTGGTGATTGCCGAGATGGATCGCAAGGGCAAGAAAATTCGTGCGAACGTAGATTTTTATTCCGCCTCGACGTATCACATGCTGGGTATTCCGATTGACCTCTTTACGCCGATTTTTGCGATTAGTCGCATTTCCGGCTGGACGGCGCATGTGATGGAACAATACAACAATAATCGCCTGATTCGTCCGCGTGCTGATTATACGGGCCCAATGCCCTCGGTTGAATATGTGGCGCTTGAAAACAGGTAGCAACTTATGAGCAACGTTGTGATGTATACCAAACCTGGCTGTCCTCATTGTGCGAAAGCTAAAACCTGGTACAACGAACAGGGCATCGCCTTCACCGAAAAAAATGCGCAGGACAATCGTGCTTATCGGGCTGAGATGTTCACTTTTTCTGACCACGATCCAACTGTTCCAGTCATTGTCGAAGATGGTAAGTTGAAACAAATTGGCTGGGAAGGAAGAGGCTGAACCGTTCACGATTAAACCAGCCGTGAGTTGGTTAGCAAAAAAAACAGTAGCGCAGAAATGAGGAGCACAAGCCCTTACTTCGGCGCTTTTTTTATCCTGGAATGCTCCTGCCATATCTGCCTTAAAACCTTTTAAATCAGTAATTTTAACGCTTTCGCCAGATTCCTTGCACTGTCCTGTCTCGCTCGTTATTATCACCTATTCACATATCACTTCCATGAATACTGAAGCCTGTGCGTGAGTTCCTATTTAATAGAGGCTGGGAGTGAATGCCCTTAGCTGACTTCAAAAAGGAAGCTTCATTAACACTTTATACATGGCTCCGACCAACGCCAGGTGCGGTGACGAGGAGTTATCAGGAATATGATGTGCCCTGCGTGTAATTATGAATTATCAGGCTCCCACGATTACTGTGAAAATTGTGGAGCACCGATGTATCTTGCCATTGCCGTGCAAGCGACAGAATTTAATCATTGTACTTATTGCGGTGCTCGTGAAATCGAAGGCAGCGCCCTGTGCCAAAGCTGTGGCTTGAAAAAGAATTTTAGAACCAGTGAAACAGGCATTGGGACTTGTCGTAATTGCGGTGTGTTGTGGCGCAACACCTGGCTTTATTGCCGGACTTGCGGGGTCGCCCGTGAAAATGGATTAGTTGATTCGACGACGCCCATTCCGGTAAATTTTTCGCCCGCTCAGGTCTCTTCAGTGAGTGCCGCCAGAACGCAGTATTATCGGCCTGACCCAGGGAGCGAAATTGCTGAGCCGCCGGACGCCTGGTTTGCACATCAGGAAGCGGATTCGTTCAGCACTACGCATTCATTCGAGCGTGATGAAAATTTATTTCTGAGCGAAAATGAAGTCGTTGAAAAAATGTTCGCCAATGGTAATTTTGATACCAGTTTTGGGGAAATGAAGAAAGAGCAAAATGCTTTTTATCTTTCCCCTTCGGACAGCGATTATCATTCGGATTTAGAGGCTCCCTCGGTTGTTGATGATCTGGCTGATCCGTCAACTTCAGGTAAAGACCCGGAGGCGAAAACACACGAACCTGAGTCCGCTCCAACCGAAAATGTTTCAGCACCAGTCTCTAAGCCAGAAACTCGTGTGGAGTCCCCGGCGGAAGAAAATATTTCGTCACCGACCCGGACGCAAACCACTGACCCGGAAACTCCGCTTTTACTGCCGCAAGTCGAGTCGAAATTAGCCCCTTCGCCATTAATTGAAGAGGCCAAATCAACCATTGCTCCGGTGCAAACAGTCAGATTCATCAGTAAACCACGCGGCGGAGCGGCTCCACCCCTGGACAAAAACCTGATCAACCTGATTGCCTTATTGATTGGGCTGATTCTATTGTTTTCGGCGCTCATTGTCTCAGGCGTCAAAATTCAGGATTTGTACCACAAACCTGCTTCCAGGCCAGCCAGTTCTCAAGCGCTTACTGACGCGAAGCCAAACCCTGCTCCGACCAGTTCGGACAATAATAGCAAGGCTCCAGAGGGCATGGTTTATATTCCGGCGGGCATTTTTAAGATGGGAGTTGAGAATGGTGATTCTTATGAATCGCCGGCTCACGAAGTAAAGGTTGTCCCATTTTTCATGGATCGCACCGAAGTTACAAACGAGCAATACGAAGCTTTTGTTAAGGCTGCCCATCATCCTGCGCCGGCTGATTGGCAGAGTGGTAAATATGCGAAGGGGGCAGGGAAAATGCCAGTTGTTAACGTTTCGTGGCAGGATGCGAATGAGTATGCGAAATGGGCAGAAAAACGGTTGCCAACTGAAGCCGAATGGGAATTCGCCGCCCGTTCGACGGATGGCAGACACTATCCCTGGGGATCGGAGTGGAATGACGCGCTGGCCAATACCAGCGAGAAAAAATTAAATCATCCGGTTGAAGCAGGCAGCAATCTTAATTCAGGCAGCCCCTTTGGTGTGTTTGACCTCGCCGGAAATGTTTGGGAATGGACGGCGAGCGATGTCGTTAGCTACCAAGACCCAACCATTGCGCTCGCGCCAGGCAAAGTCATTCGCGGGGGCGCTTTTTATGCCCCAAAAGAACGGGCAACAACAACCTATCGAGGCTTTGCTCCGCCCGATACTGGCAAGCCTGGCATTGGGTTTCGCTGTGTTGTGGATGTAAAGTAGCGCCAGGTTGAATTTCACCTCGAGCCTGGTTAGAAAATTAATCGCAGCCCAGCCTGAAATTGTCGCGCCGGATCGCTATTGCTAATGCCTGCAATCGGAGTCAGGAAAGTCGCCAATGGTTTGCCGTCAGCCGTATTCCCGTATGTCGGATTCACCTTAATCAGGTTGGAGTGATTCGTGAGATTGAAGCCTTCCGCACGGAATTCCAGTTTGAGTTTTTCACTGACCACAATTCGTTTTGCCAGCGACAAATCAAAGCTGAATTGTTTGGGAGTCCTGAAAGAATTGCGCGCAAAGATCGCGCCAGTCGCCGGATTGAACGGACGGTCTACAATATTGCTGTCGCCGTTGTTGTCTGCGCCGGTGCGCGGATCAACGGGCAAACCAGAGGCCAGCGTCAGCACAAATGAAGCTTGGGTTTTCCACGGCATTTCGATCAATCCGTGACTGACGAAGCGATGCCGTTGATGAAAATCACTCGCCGCATGTTCAAGTCCCGGATTGCCGTTCCAGTCATTCGGCACACCTGTATTTGGTTCGCCGAAGAACATCGAATCCGTTGTCGCATTGCTGTAAAGATAATGCCCTTCGAGCTGAAAACGGCGTGAGAATGATTTGACCAGGCCGACATCCAGTGCGTCGTAATTGCTCATGCCTGAATTTTCAATCAGGACAACATTTTTGACGGGGACGCCCAGATACGTCGTGAACAGGCGCGTTGCATCCGCTGCTGCGCCAGTGCGGACAATTCCTGCCGCCGTGCGCGGAAAAGCTTTCGGCGCATTCAAATCAATCGCCCGCATTTGCCGCACAGAGTGCTGCGTAATGCCATCAACCGTCAACGCCAGTCCCGCGAAAAGCTTTTGCTGAATGCCGAAAGAAAATTGCGTGCTGTAAGGATTCACGATGCGTTGCGGCGCAATGTACAAGTCACGCTTGGCTGTCGTGATTCCGCCGGGTGCAGTCGTCAGTGAATTTGGAAACGTTGGAAAGCCCGCATCCGTTGGTTTCAACGTGACTGTTGCTTGATAGGAATATGGTCCCTGATACAAAAAGCGGCGCGTGATGTACATGTAATATTGATCGTAAAAAAGCCCGCCGCCGCCGCGAATCACCGTCGAACCATCGCCTTTGATATCCCACGCAAAACCAACACGCGGCGCAAAATTATCGCGCTCAGCCGTGAGCGTTTGCATTTCGTAGCGCAGCCCCAGATTCAGCGTCAGCCGCGAACCTGCACGCCAATTATCCTGCGCAAAACCAGAGACTGAGGTCTGTCCGTAATGCAGTAATTGTCGTCCAAAAGTCTGCGCGTATTGCACAGGTTTTTCATTCACTTGCGGCGCACCCGCAGCAAATGTGTACGTGCCGAAAAGCGAGAATGAATCGTCAACCACTTTCTGCCGTTTGAAATCACCGCCAAAGCGCAATTCGTGTTTGCCCCATTGCCACGCGAGTTGATCTGCCAATTGATAATTTTGCGTGCGCGTGAAGGAATAACTCGAAGTGCCTTCCGTGCTGTAATTCGGGCGTAAGATGACAACAGCAGCCTGGCCTAACGGACGGCTGCCGTTGGGCACTGTATTGATGTAACTGAAGCGTGCTTCGTTCATCACCGCACCCCAGGTTTTACGGTCGGTCAATTGCCCCGTGGCGTTTTGCACATAGCTGTTACGCGCTGTGCTGGGTTGATTAAATCCGCTTACGGCATCATTGGTGTTGTCGTTAGTGTTGTAATTTCCATTCAACCGAAAGCTGAGACTATGCGTGTCACTGATGTGATAGTCGGTGCGTACCAGCGCCAGATTGTCGCGGAAATGTCCGACGAAAGTCGCAGGCTTGGGCGATTGGATAAAGGCTCCGCGATTCTGTCGCGCACGTTCGTAGTTGGCGAAGAAACTTAGCTTCTCTTTGATGATTGGGCCGCTGAGTGCGCCGCCGAATTGCCAGTTTTCATTCGGTACGCGCAAAGAAGAAACGACCGGACGCGCTTGAATGCCGGAAGGCCGCAGAAAGGTGAAAGCTTCGCCGTGCCAGTTATCTGTGCCGCCTTTCGTCGTCGTACTGATGATGCCTGCGGTCGAGCCGCCGTATTCGGCAGAATACTGATTGGTCAGGACTTTGAATTCCTGCACGGCGGTTAGGGAAATCTGCTGTTGCGGCGAATTCGCGTAGACCGATTCATAATTCGTATTGCCATCAAGCTGGTAATTCGTATGACGGAATGAGCTGGCATTGATTGACAAACGCGTTGCGCCTGCGCCATCGCTGCCTTGTCCTGCCGTGTTTCGCACGTGTGGATCAAGCAAAGCGAAAGCATTAACACTACGCTTGGCCGAAGGCAGTTCGGTGACGCGGCGAGCATCTACTACCTGGGAAACTTCCGGCGCATTGGAAACAAGCGCTGGCGTGTCGGCGACAATATTGACAGTCTCGGTCAGGCGTACGACTTCTAAAATAAAATCCTGCGTTAAGGAATCACCGGATGAAATAACTTTCAGGCTACGATTGACGGGTTGAAAACTACTCGCCTGAATCATGATTTGGTAAGCGTTACCCGGCGGCAAACCCATCACGATAAATGCCCCGTCTTTATTAGTCGTCGTCGTTCGATGATAATTCAGAGCATTATTTTTGATCGTGACCTGAGCATTCGGAATGATCCCGCCGCTTTGTTCTTTGACCGTGCCGCGCACAGCTCCGGTTAATTCAGTTTGTGCGAGCGTGAATGATGTAAGGATAAAAGAGAAGAGCAGCGTGATAAGTACGCGATGGGTAGTAGTTGGCATAAGAGAATCTCCTGACAATAAGTGTACATAACCAGATAATTGTGCCAGGATATTCCCCGCAAATCACCTGTGATGTTTTCCAGGACAGAGTGGGATGATTGCAACAAGAAGCCTCTGATGCGCGAACATCAGGGGCTTTGCTTTTTTAAAAATTAATCAAACAAAGGGCAGCGTTTACAACAATCCTTACCTTTTTTCTTGTAACGCTTACAGCATTTATCTTTTTTGCCTCGACGCAAGAGTTTGTAAATCATTGAATACCTCTTTGTTCTTTTTGACACGATTTTGAAAGTCGTTTTCAAAATAGAAAGATATAATATTCATATCTTTCTGCCCTGTCAAGCGCTATGAAAGTAATTTTCAGTGAGAAAATTACTCGCTATCGTTAAGGCGTGGCGTGTTCTTTATGGGTTGGTTTGTGTGCGTGAAGATTCCTGGCATTCCTGGTTGGCGGTCATCCGTTCTAACTCTTCAACGTGGAGTTGTTCCAGCCGAATAATATCCTCGACCCAGAATCGCAGCATTTGATTATTTTCCGCCAGCTCCCAGACTTTGACATATGCGGCTAAGGCAGAGCGTTCCATTTGCAGGTCTTGCATGAGCATTTCGCCTAAAGTCGAAGCCTGTTGCACTGGTGCGGGTTGCGTTATTGGTACACCGCCGAGGGCCACGATTTTGTTTCCAAGATTGAGGGCATGTAAATGTGCTTCTTTGCTGTTAGCGTCAAAGAAAGGGGCATATTGCATTCGGTCCTGACCACTTACTGAAAAACTATGCTGGGCGTATTGAATCACGGCTCCATATTCCATCGCGATTACTTCGTTTAGCGCGTCCAGCAACTTAGTCTCTGTTTTAGATGAAATCATATAAGTTTCATAATTTGATTCGTAAAATATTCCCTGGATTTGAAGCCGCAATTATGCCCAACCAAAATACCTGGCTGTAGTTAAAGTGTCAATTGGGGGAATAATCATCAGTCGGGGTAATAACCTGGAAGGTTTTAATTTTGTCGTGAGAGCGACTCCACTACAGCTTTCAACTCCACTACGGTAAAATCACAGGCGTGAATTTATTATTAGGAAAAACCGCAGTTGAATTAGTAGAATTTGCGCAAGCTGTCGGCGAAAAACCATTTCGCGGCAAACAGCTTTATCAATCAATTTATGCTCGTCGGATGCTTGAGTTTGAAGCCCTCACCGAATTATCAAAGCCGTTGCGCGAAAAGCTCAAAGAAACTACCTGTATTACTGCAACAACAATCGCCAACGTATTTTATTCGACCGATGGCACACGCCGTTATTTGCTTAAGCTCGGCGATGGCAAAGAGATCGAAGCCGTTTT
>JANMKB010000534.1:0-6464 GCA_031371805.1 Blastocatellia bacterium
GCCGCGTGCATTCGCGCTCGAAGGCGGCAATAGCGCGGGGATGCGCAAGGAAAAATGACGGCTCTTTCCAGACTTTGGAAATCAGGTCATCCAGATCGTCAGGCGTTGGCGAACCTTTGCGCGTTTGAATACGCTGCGACGCCGGAACATTTTTCAGCAAACCATAATTTTCATTGTTGATAAGTTCGCTTTCCTGCCGCTCTTTGACGGTCTCAATCGTCAGCCGCAATTGCTCTTTGATCTGGTCGTAAGGATTGCTATACAGATCAGAAGTCCGCGAATGAATATTCATCACCGCCGAGATTGAATTCAGCGTCAATTCACGCGGCTGCTCGTCATACGGGACAAACGTTTCGGGCAGCGCGACGGTTTCTTCCTGTCCGCAGATCACGTCTACAGATTTTTCGTTGACGACGCGATTGACACGGAGAGTTCCGGCTTCCAGCGGTTTCCAATCCAGCAACCGAACCAGCCAGCGCGGAGTAATAGCGCCATACTGCGGTGCAGTTTTCGTAACATTCGCAAGTTGAAAAGCAGCTTGCTCACTTAAGGTATGATGTGTTTTGTCGTTTTTTGGCATGATGTTTTTCTCAAGGGTAAATTGATATTTCTAACTTATTAGGGCTTGGGGCCTGGCTTTTGGTCTTGGAGCATTTGTACGAAATTTGGTGTCGGTGAAAGTAACAAGAGCATTAAGATGCTGGTCAAGGTGAATTATTTCAATCACTTGCCAAAGACCAAAGACCCAAAGCCAAAGACCTCACCAGATACGATGGTAAATCTATGGCGTCAGAGTTGGAATTACAAGTGTCAGGCAAGCGGATTGGATGGATTTCAGATTAAGGAAAGGGCACGAAAAAAAAACTCGCTACAGCTCGCAGCTCAGCGGTGCGAGCTGTAGCGAGTCGGGTTCAATTCAATTCACTTTGCTGGATTTTTAAAAATCTCAGTCAACGGACAACGAAATCCCGGCAACAAATCTTCGCAGACCAGTTCGCCTTCCAGCGGAAACGCCATGATATTAATGGCTGAACGATACGTCGTAATCACCTGATTTTCCGGCGAAACAATCCAGACGACTTTGACGCCAGCTGCCAGATATTCCATCGCTTTGGCGTGAACTTTTTCATAAAAATCAGTTGGAGAAATTACTTCGACCGCCAAATCAGGAACAATCAGCCACTTCGTTTCCGGCTCGCCTTCGGAAGGTAGACGATCAGCCGCAATGAAGGCTAAATCAGGAATTCGTTCAGTCATTCCAATTTGAAACGAGGATTCCTGATAAATTTCTCCTAAATTGTTGGCTTCGACAAAATTTCCAAGCTTCCTCGCAAGGCGCGTACAGATACCACTATGCCTGGCTCCCGGCATTTCTTTTTCCTCCGGCTCACCATTCACAAATTCATAGCTGCGTTCTGGATTGAGCGCAGCATCAATTATGGTTTCCATAAGTACTACTCCTAAAATCACAAGTTCCCTTTCTTAAATTCATCCGCCAAATGATCGCAGGCCCTGAGCGTGATCGCCATCATGGTCAGCGTGGGATTCGAGCATCCGCCTGACGTGAACGCCGCTCCGTCGGTGACGAAAACATTTTTCACATCCCACGTTTGATTCCATTTATTGAGCGCAGAATTTTTTGCATCGCTGCCCATGCGTGCAGTTCCGACTTCGTGGATGCAGAAGCCTGGCGGCGCGGCGTTGGTATTCTTCGATTTGATTTCAAAGCCGGCGGATTCCGCCATCTCTGCCGTCGTCTCCAGCATATCAGCAATCATCGCCTTTTCATTGTCGCCGTGTTTGCAATCAATGTGCAGCGCCGGAATGCCCCACGCATCAACTTTTTTGTCATCAATACGCACGTGATTTTTGTAATCCGCGAGCATTTCGCCCCAACAATTTAAGCCAAAGCTGATTTCGGTTGGAGCTTCGCGGACTTGTTTTTTCCAGTCTCCGCCGAATCCGTTGATACCTTTCGACCGCTGAAAATCGTAGCCCATCGCAGAATTGCCCTGCATTCCATAACCACGAATAAATTTCGTTTGCTTGTCACCCAACACGTTGCGGAATTTCGGCACGTAAATTCCGTTCGCACGTCCATCAGAATAATCGTATTCCTTGCCGCGCAACTCCTTCACAATACCACTCACACCAATCGGAAAAACGTGATCCATCAGATAATGCCCGACGACGCCGGAAGAATTTCCCAATCCGTTTGGATGCTGACGCGATTTTGAATTGAGCAGAATGCGCGTAGATTCCAGCGTCGAAGCGCACAGGACGACGACTTTACCGAGGATTTCAAAATCTTTTTTGGAAAGCTGATCTATGACGCGAACGCCTTTGGCTTTGCCTGTATTCGTATCAATCAGGATTTCGCGCACAACCGAATGCGGACGCAATTCCATTCGCCCCGTCGCCGCCGCTGACGGCAACGTCGAACCGGGCGAACTGAAATAAGAAGAAGTCGTACAGCCACGATCACAATGTCCGCAGTAATGACACGCCGCGCGTCCCTGATGAAATTTGGTCAGGATGGCAGCACGTCCGATGATGACTTTGCGATTACTGAAATTTTTCTCGACAGCACGTTTGAGAATATTTTCGCCGCACGTCATTTTCATCGCAGGCAAAAATTTACTGTCCGGCAATTGCGGCAAATTTTCGTAGGACCCGCTGATCCCGACAAAATCCTCGACCTGATCGTAATACGGCTCAAGGTCTTTATAACTAATCGGCCAGGGTTGATCGTAGCCATCGCGTTCTCCAGCTTTAAATTCAAAATCAGAATAGCGATACGACTGCCGTCCCCACGTGATGGAACGTCCACCGACATGGCGACCGCGAATCCACCAGAACGGTTTGTCTTCGGGCATCGTGTACGGATTATCAATGTCATCAACGAAGAGATGATGCCCGTATTCATTGGCGGCGTAGCACCGGCTTTGAATGGGCTGACGCGGCGCCCAGGATGACCTCGGAGCCATCCCGCCACGATATTTCAATTCGTATGGAAAAGTATGCTCGCGGAAATCTTTTTCCGGGTCGAGCTTGCGCCCTGCTTCAAGGACTAAAACTGTCATCCCGCGTTCGGTCAGAGCCTTCGCCGCCCAGCCTCCCGTTGCGCCGGAACCGACTACGATAGCGTCATAAATTTTTTGTTTATTTGCTTTTGCTTTTTGCATCGCGTGCCTCCAGAAAATCTTTATTATGTTTTTAGAATTGCAGGACTCATGTCCGATTAGGTGCGAACAATGTACCACAAGGATTGTTATTTATTTAATAGCCTAAGTCTATGGAGTGCGGTGGCTCGACATGGCACTCCATACTAACCAGCGCTTTTGAGCGTGATGATTATTTCCAATCCTTGCGGGACGTGATTCCTCGCCACGACATTTCCGCCGCAACCTTCGATACAACTTTTCACAATCGCCCGCCCCAGCCCTGTACCGCCGCTGCTACGCGCACGATCTGGTTCCAGGCGAAAAAACGGATCAAAGAGTTTGTCGAGGTCTCTGGCGGGAAATCCGTTGCCGTTGTCGGCGCAGATGATTTGAATTTTCTCGCCCTGGCGCTGAGCAGAAATCGTGACGATTCCGCCCACATACCGAATGGCATTTCTAATAACATTAGCCAAATCCCGCGCTAATAATTCCGGCTGCGCCTGCACGGTGAAGAACGAACACTTTTCTAAAGACGAAATGGAGGGAGATAAAACCATGAACGGAAACCCTACAGGCCTAGTCGAAATTCTTGCTGGCAAAAATGTTGGCAAAAATGTTGGCAAAAAAATGGTTTTGGTTGGTTACGCGGCAGATGGATTTCCCGTGTATTCGCTTTACGGATACACAAATCCTGACGACGCAAAAAGCGGCATCAAGAAAATGACTTCCAGTTACCGCTTGAAAGAAGGCACACGCCCTAGTGGCCCCAAAGGCAAATACGGCGGAGGGGCGCAAAACAAGCACAGAGTGTTATGATTTTCATTGAAACGAGCCTTCTTTTTAGTTGATTGATTTTGGTAAAATAATTCTACTAAAAAAACTTGTTTCACTTTCTTTTTTACTTCATCTTTTTACATCCTTTTTGGCGAAGGTATTGTTCCTGATGATGCCGTAGAAATTAAAATTGGAGCGAATGGATTTACGCCATCTCGGTTAGAAATTTCAGCAAAGAAAATTACAAAAATTGCCTTCACGCGAGAAGCTACGCCGCACTGTGCGAACAAAATTATTTTCCCTTAACTTGGCATCTCGCAGGATTTGAAGCCTGGGCAAACAGTCATCATTGAGATTCCTCCACAGCCCATCGGCGAGCTACGTTTTCAATGCGGAATGGGAAGGTATAAAGGTGCCCTCGTCGTCAACTAACTATCAACCTGTATTTTTTGCGAAGGTCGTCCGAATAGGGTAAGATCACGCCTTCTGGTTATTCAGACCAACTATAAATTCAATTCGTTTTTAAGCAGTAGAAGTTTAAGGCGAGGATTTCTGCCTCGTCAAAACCAACCCGAACTCAGGAACTTCACTGTCGAAAATCAACGTAAAAAGGCGCTTCATCCACTATGTCTGTCATCCTGAATATCTCCAACCGCCGCCGCTGGTCAATTGTCGGACTGCTCTTCACGGCTTCGATGATTAATTATTTTGATCGCGCCACGCTTTCGATGGCACTGCCGAAAATCTCAGATGAGCTTCACCTGAATCCGTTGCAGGAAGGGATGGTACTCTCATCATTTTTTTGGTCATACGCGCTGATGCAAATTCCGGTTGGCTGGCTTTCTGATCGTGTCAATTTGCGCTGGTTATATGCCGGAGCTTTTGCGCTCTGGTCAATTGCACAGGGACTGACAGGGCTGGCGGACACGTTATTAATTTTAATTACGTTTCGCATTTTGCTCGGCATCGGAGAATCAATTTACCTGCCCGGCGGCAGCAAAATTGTGAGCTTAATGTTTACTTCTAAAGAGCGAGGGTTGCCTGTCGGCCTTTTCGATTTCGGCACGCGAACGGGATTGGTATTAGAAGGTTTGGTCGTCCCCTGGAGTATCGTCAATTATGGCTGGCGGCGTACATTTATGGTGGTAGGATTTAGCGCCCTCTTATGGTTGATTCCCTGGCTTTTATTGACTCCGAAACGATTGATGGAAACTCCTGAAATGCAGGCGGAGCGAGTACTCATGCCGAGCATGCAGAAAGCGCTGTCGCTGGTGACAAATAAAAATTTATGGGGAATTTGTATTGGCTTTTTTTGTTTTGATTATTACTGGTATTTGCTTGTGACGTGGCTGCCCAGCTATTTAATCAAAGTTCGAAATATGTCAATGATGACGGCTGGAATTTATTCCGCGCTCCCCTTTTTAGTCTTCGGAGCCAGTCAGCCTATCGGCGGTTGGATTTCAGATCGTTTAGTCCAAAACGGCTGGGATGAAACGCTCACCAGGAAAACCATCGTCACAATTTCTTTTGCGATGGGATTGCTCTTAATCCCTGCATCGAGAGTTGAAAGCCCAAACACCGCATTAGCCTTAATCATGGGCAGTTGCCTGGTCGGATTAGGAGCCGGAAATTTGCAAGTAATTTTGCAATCCTGTGCGCCGCCGAACGAAGTTGGATTATGGACAGGGATCGAAAATTTCATCGGCAATCTGGCAGGAATTATTGCGCCACTTGCCACTGGATACATTATCGCTGTAACCGGATCGTATTCGTCGGCATTCGCACTGGCGGCCATTGTGCTTGTCTCAGGACTGTTGGCATATTGGTTTATCGTGGGGAAACTGGAACCGCCGAAAGGCTATTTTGAAGTTTGATTATGCTCACGCAAAGACGCGTAGTAGGAACGATAGAAAAGTATGCTTGTAATTGAGATATTTGCGTCTTAGCGTCTTTGCGTGAGACTCATTCTTGTCACGCCAAACCTGCAACTTTTTCAAATGTCTCTTCATCCAGTTCGCTAAAAAATTCCTGATGTAATTTTTTGACAGCTTCATCAACGTGCGCGTTATCAACTACGAAGCTGGCATTGATGGCTGACGCTCCGTGTGAAATCATGGAAATATTGATGTGATTCAGCGGCGTAAAAATCCGTGAAGCCAGGCCGGGAGTAAATTTCATTTGCTCGCCAACCAGGCAAATCAAAGCACGATCCCGCTCCACTGTGACTTCGCCAAATTCCTGCAAATCGGCGACTACTTTCTCCAAATTACGCGTATCATCCAGCGTTATCGAAACGCTGACTTCGGACGTAGCCACCATGTCTACAGCGGTTTCGTGGCGATTGAACACTTCGAATAACTTCGCCAAAAATCCGTGCGCCATCAACATTCTGACGGAGTTGACATTGACGACTGTGATGCCGCGTTTGAAGGCAATGGCTTTGATCGGAGATTTAGAAGCAGGCGCGTGCGACAAGATCGCGGTGCCCTGGACGTGCGGACGGCGCGAATTGCAAATGTAAACGGG
>JANMKB010000165.1:0-7989 GCA_031371805.1 Blastocatellia bacterium
ACTTTTTGCAAACGATCCGGCGCACGATCCACTAACACCAAATTTGCGCCAGCGGTTTGGAAAGCGTGCGCAGTGGCAACGCCTAAATTGCCGGCGGCTCCGGTGATCACAACTACACGATTTGAAAAGTCGAACATTTTACTCTCCTGTTTGAAAATTAGCCCGCTTGCAAAAGCGCTCACGGCATGCGCTGATATGTTTTTGGATCAGCTTTAAGTACCAGTTGCTCGCCAGTGCGAATCACCTGTCCGGTAATTGCAACTGGTTCAGCAATGAGGTCGAGAATTTCCTGATTCACCGGCTCACCTTTGGCTGAGACCAATTGCAAAGCAACTTTGTTTCCGTTGCTGTCACGGGCAATCAGCAGCGGCGGAATACCGCCACTGATACAGCGCACCGCGCATTCCCGATGAACTTTCGTATTGCCTGGATTCATCACACCGAGGTAACACTTGCTGTCGACGATTTCGCCAATCAGCGTAAAATTCCCTAAATCATCGGCGGGCAGAGTCGCATTTGCAGGTAAATTTACGGCCTGCATCGAACCGCTCACAACTTCGATCATGGTCATTCCATCGCGGTAAATTCGGGTGCCTTTCAGCTTAACGTTTTTGCCTTCAAAGCCGGTGACATCTGCGCCGTGCTTGCCTTCTGCGACGAGCAAATATTGCGCCAGCGAATTACCATTTGTTACGAGCAGGGTCAGATATGGTTTGGTTTGAATGAAGCCTTCAAATTCACGGTATTGCTGAAATTCAAAGACGCTCAATGGCAATTTTTGTAATCCGAAAACCAGCAACAGTGCGACGAGAAGGGCGACGCCGATTAATGCGACGCACACATTGCGCAGCCATTTTCCCAGACGGAGCGGGGCTTGTGGTAAATAGCCCACGTAAAATTCCATGCGCTCAATTTCTTTCATCTCACCGCCTCCATTTTTGGCACTTCAATGCGGGTAGGTTCGACGAATGTTCCCGGCGGATTTGGTTGTGGATGCACGAAGATTTTACTGCCAATGATTTTAAGATTGAAGGTTGGGACTTTCTCAGTGAATGGGGCTGGTGACGCGCCGGAGGCAGGCAAATATTGAAACCCGTGCCAGGGACACGTGACACAACCATCAATAATTTTGCCTTCGCCAAGCGGGCCATTTTGATGCTGGCAGACATTCGAGAGCGCTGAGATTTTGCCGTCATACTTAAAAATTGCGACGCGCTCACCGGACAGCGAAACGATCCGCGCACGATTTTCAGCAATGTCGTCCACGCTGCAAACCTGGACAAAGTCTTTGTCTGCCTGCTCTGTATCCAAAGCACGTTCCCGTAACGCGGAAAGTACCTGCAGGCTCAGGACGATGACCATTCCGACGCCCAGCGTAGTTGCCAGAATCGGACTCGTCTCCGCCTGCAAAACACCGAGCGTGACGTGTGCAATGAGCAATCCATACGCCACATATACCAGCATGTGCAAAGCCTTCCACACGGGCGCAGTCAAATTTGCCAGCCAGAAATCATGGCTCGTCGCCGCCATAAAAAACAAAATTACCAGCGCGATAAACCCGAGCGGCTGAAACGGAAAATTCGCCAGACTGGTAAAGCGGGTGTTGCTGATGAACAGACTCACGAGCGGATTCGCATTACCCAGCGCGTGAAATTGAATGATGGAAAATACGCCGTGCATCAGCCCTAACAAAAATGTCATCACACCCAAATGACGGCGGTTATAAAGCAACGGTAAAAAGCTCGGAGACAAACGACAAAGCGGCCCAATACACAGCACAATATGCAACAACAAAATTGCACAGGTTCCAAACCCGCGAATCAATAATGTCTCAATCGTTGCGTTTGGATTCACGACTGCGCCTAATCCGATGAACAGCCCCAGATAAATCACGAGTCCCGCGACCAGCACAAAATCATAAATCCGCTTCTGGCGATTCCATCCCACAGCTTTGTAGCCAACACTCACGGGCGATTCCTTTCCGGCGCTGCAACCTGCGGCAGGCGCTGATTTGCAGGTAGTGGCTTGCGCACCAATAAGCCAGCAATAAAAATCAATGGCACAATCACAGCCAATACAAAGATGATGAAGCGATGTCGTTGTCGAAGCGAATGAATCATTGCGTTTTGCTGTAGCGCAAACTTTCCAGTTCGCGCTACTTTTTCGCAGCCCCCCGATGAGCATTATTTTCAGTTGGCGGATGTCTGACGCCACGCAGCAAGCGCAATAGCAACAGCGGCCACAACGCAATCACGCCAGGCATAATTATCAGCCGAAAGCCCCAGGTGGATTGCTGTGCCGTCGGATCAATGCGTCCCGCTCCAATGATGATGAAGTAGGGCGCAAAGATTAATCCGACCAATAAATAAATGCCCAGCAACCAGACAATTGTTTGTGCCACGATCATCAGATAACGCTCCGCGCTTTACTGTTCCTGATAATTCCACGTCAGCCCGCCATCCACATAATACGTCGAACCAGTCACATAATCGGCATCGTCGGAAGCCAGAAACACAGCCAGGCCGGACACATCTCCCAGCTGCCCCAGTCGCCTCAGTGGAATCTGTCCCCGCAACGCATTGAGCTTTTGCGAATCGTTGAGAAGCTTTGTATTAATAGGTGTTTCAATTGCTCCAGGCGCGATATTGGTGATGTTGATACCAGCGGCCCAAGCTCGACACTCAGGTTTCGCATCAGCATTTTTACTCCGCCTTTGCTTGCACAATAAGCGGCGAAATTCGGAAACGGTAATTCTTCGTGAACGGAGCTGATGTTAACGATTTTGTCGCGCCGATTGGTGGACATCAACTGCTTCACAAATTCCTGCGTAGCGAAAAATGTTCCCTTCAAATTGATGTTCAGAACTTTGTCAAAATCGTCTTCGGTGACATCCCAAAACGGTGCATGCGTTTCGACTCCGGCGTTGTTGATCAGAATATCTAACTGCCCAAAATGTTCGAGCGCTGTGGCGAATAATTTTTTAATGTCGTCTGTTTTTCCGACGTTAGCCTGCACAACTAAACCACGGTGACCTGTGGCTTCAACAGCGCGCAAAGCTTCCTGTGCGCGTTCGGCATTGCCGGAATAATTGATGACAACATCTGCGCCTTCGGTGGCAAAGCGTTCCGCGATGCCATGTCCGATGCCCTGGCTGCTGCCGGTGATAAGTGCGACTTTATTTGCGAGTCCCATTTTTCTCCTGAAAAGTAGTGCAAACTTTCCAGTTTGCGTCGTGTCCAGTAACGTTTCCCGCAGGCCTTGTGCCGCTCTCGCCACGCCGCGCAGACTGGAAAGCTTACGCTATATTCGCGTGTCTATTTCCTGTGAGTAATATCCACACAGCAGGCAAAAAATTCCCTGCACACATAAAATATTAAGGTGCAGGGAAAAGTTTTGAGCATGTCTGCTAATAAAGTGTCCAACAAACTGAAGTTTATTGGACACACGAAAACTTAATTTCCATGGTAATTATCATTTCCCTTCGACGGAAAACACCAGCAGTGCATTGCCCGCACCGCCAAAGAAAACACCATAGCCGGAGTTCACATACATCATCCCATTGGCAACCGTCGGCGCACCAACATCCAGCGAGCCGCCTTTGGCAGTTCCGCCATTCACGGCATTGTATGGTTTTGCGGCTGTGTCGAAATCCCAGATGATCGCACCGGATTTCGTGGCGTAGGCACGCAGATGCCCGTCAATTGCGCCGGAAAAGACTACGCCGGGAATAACGGTGATCGCGGCTGATTGGGCAGGCTCGCATTTTTCGTTGCCCCAGCTACAAACCGCTTTGGGTGTTGGCACGTGCCAGAGTTGTTTTCCGGTCACAAGGTTGAGTGCCGCCAGACCGGGATTGCGCTTGCCCTGCGGAACAACATCTGAAATTGCGGCGTAGACATTTTGCGTATCTGCGGCATGTCCCCATTCGAGTCCGCCGAGTGCGCCGCCTTCGCCGACCTTAACCTGCCAGAGAATTTTGCCGCCGTTGTCAGGATCAAGCGCATAAACTACACCTGATTTTTGTCCTGCCAGAATTACCTGTTTTCCGTTCGGCAACGTGCGCAGAATTGGCGACGTGCCAAAATCCACATCCGGCCCTGCTTCTGTGGGGCAATTGCCTGTCGGGTTGGGCCAGCAGCTCACCAGAAAATTATCTTTCGGCGTGACCTGATTGCTCCATTTGATTTTGCCTGTTTCCAGATCGAAAGCGATGATGGCATCAGAGCCTTTAGTGTCGGCATCGGTATAAGAATTGCCAGTCGCGGCGTAAATCACTTTGCGCTTCACATCAATTGTTGGTGCTGACCAGACGGCTCCGCCTGCCGGCCCCCATTGCTGCGTGCCAGCCGCATTTTTTTTGAACGCGACCAATGGTTCCGTGACTGAATAACTCTTCCAAATCAGCTTGCCTGTGTAAGCGTCAAGCGCGGCAACAGCGCCACGAAATTTGCAGCACTCATATTTTTCGTTGCGCCCCGGCACTTCTTCAACCGAAGAAATTGGCACATAAATTCGATCCTTATAAAGTATCGGTGCTCCTGTTAACCGCCCGAATTGATGCGTCTCAACATTCGTTTTCCAGAGCGGCTTGCCCGTTTCGGCATCTACGGCATGAACGTTCCCAGCCTGGTCTCCAAAGTAGGCGGCAAATTTGGCTGGCGCACCGGCGGGCAGAGCGCCAACACTGAGTGCCGTTCGCGCTCGCGCCTTGACCTCAATTTGCCAATACGTGCAGCCCGTGCTGGCGTTCAGGCAATAAACCTGCCCCGCCGAACTGGTAACGTAAAGGCGATCACCAATAATTGTTGGCTGTCCCCACGTGCGAGCGCCGGGATAGGCGAACGCCCATTTGACCTTAAGTTTCGGCACGTCTTCCGGCTTTATACCAGGCTTTGGTTGAAAGTGTGAGTTGTCCAAATCACGTCCCCAGCCGTTCCATTGCGAGTCGGTTAATTTGATGGGCGCAGCGGCAAGCTTGCATTGATTGGCAATCTCTTTCGAGCTTGCGCCGGACTGTTGCGCATTGAGGTAAACAGCGATGGCGCGAATTTCAGCGGCACTCAAGCTGCTTGCCTGGGGCTTCATCACGCCGGTGGTCAGCGCCTGAATGACCTGCTCGACGGGAAATTCCGCAATGATAGCGCGGGACGGAACGCGTTCCATTTTTGCGTCGTGACACTGCGCACATTTGCTTTGGTAAAGCGCCGCGCCATTGGGAGATGGTCGTTGCACGACAAAGCTTTTCGCTGAAAAAAACAGACTTGCGCTGATTAAGCCAGCGAGGAAAATTATGAGCAATGAATGAGCATAAAATTTCATAAATGGAGTTACCTTTTGAAATTGTCGTTAACCAAAGTATTCGCTTTTGCTGTGAACACTTTTTACCGGAGCGCGTGATAGCAATTTGCAATGATTAATTGATTAATGCAAGGTATTCAGCGTCAGAATAGAGTGCCAGCTAACTGAAAATATTTTGAGCATCATCTGTATCTCCCGATCAGGCGTAGCGGGAATTGGGCTTCGCCCGTTGTTGCGGTATAATTTTGTCGCCTGGTTTGGAAGGGCGTTACGTTATCATCCCACAAGGTTGTTTTCCCCATTATTCTACACTTCATCATGACTGAACCTGAGCCTGTAGTTTTGAAATGGAACGATTCTGTCACCACTGAACGCTACCGCATTTTGCTTGAAGTCAGCAACGCTGTGATCGCCTGTCAGACGCGAGACGAATTAATTCAGGTCATCAGTACGCATCTGAAAGCTTTATTTTCTTTTGATCGGATCAGCCTTGCGTTCTACGACTGGGAAGAGGGAACTGTTTCGTTCTTCGCAGTTGGAGATGGCTTGCCATCAAATTTTGTGGCTGCCGGACAAAGCTTCAACCTGAACGCGAATTATCCCGGCGTGTCTTTTGACCGCGCACATCCTGTCTTGCGCAATGACCTCAGCACTGGCTCGCGCAATGAGATCGAAGAACATATTTACGCCGAAGGAATTCACTCATACTGTGTAGTTCCCCTGACGGCGCGGGGTTACTCCATTGGCTCACTTAACCTTTCAAGTCGTGCGAAAGAGCAATATTCATCGGACGATGCCGCATTTTTACAAGACGTGGCAAACCAGCTTTCGATGGCTGTGTGGAATTTGCGTTCGTATGAAAAATTGCGCGAAGAAATCGAGCGACGGCGGCAAACAGAAGAATCCCTGCGTGCCAGCGAAGAGTTCAAAACACGCCTGCTTGAGGGCAGTCACGATTGTATTAAGGTGCTCGATCTGGAAGGGCGATTAGTGTCCATGAATGCCGGGGGCATGGAAATTCTGGAAATTTCTGACCTGACTCCGTTGTGCAACAGTTACTGGATTGAATTCTGGCAGGGTGAACACCGTGTGGTGGCGCAGGCTGCCATTGAGGCAGCACGCAATGGTGGAGCCGGGCAATTCGTTGGCTTTTGCCCTACCATGGGTGGAAAGCCAATGTGGTGGGACGTTCTGGTCAGCCCGATTCGAGGCTCCGATGGCAAGCCCGAAAAATTGCTGGCACTTTCGCGCGACATTACGGAAAGCAAACAGGTGGAAGTCACGTTGCGGGCATTGGTCGAAGGCACAGCCTCGGTGACAGGAACCGATTTCTTTCGCTCGATGGTGCAGCACTTGGCAGAAGCGATTCCGGTTCGCTATGCGTTTGTTACCGAATGTGTGAATGCGCAACGAACGCGGGCCCGTATTTTAGCGTTCTGGAATGGCACCGCGTTTGCCGAAGAGTTTGAATACGATGTTGCCAAAACAACCTGTGAGCAGGTTTACGCGGGCGAACTCTGTTTTTATCAGCGCGAATTGCAGACCCTCTTCCCTGAAGAAACTGCTTTGGTGAAGTTGGGCGGCGAAAGTTACATTGGCTTGCCGTTACTGAGCGCGGCAGGAAATTTTGTCGGGCATTTAGCAGTCATTGACGATCACGCGATGGAAACGCCGCGCGGTCTTGATGTCTTGAAAATATTTGCGGCACGAGCGGGAGCAGAACTTGAACGCAAGCGAGCCGAAGATGATTTGCGCAAAGCATTAGCAGAAGTCGAGCGGCTGAAAAATCAATTGCACGCCGAAAATATTTACCTCCAGGAAGAAATTCGCCGCGAACATAACTTTGAAGAAATTGTCGGCAGCAGCCCCGCGTTGCTGCACGTCCTGCAACAGGTCGAACAAGTCGCGCCGACTGATGCAACCGTGATGATTTCCGGTGAAACAGGCACAGGCAAAGAATTAATTGCCCGCGCCATTCATAATCGTAGCCCACGCAGCAAGCGCCCTCTGGTCAAAGTCAATTGCGGCGCAATTTCTGCCGGACTGGTCGAAAGCGAATTATTTGGGCACGTCAAAGGCGCGTTCACAGGCGCGGTAGACAAACGCGTCGGACGTTTTGAACTTGCGGATGGCGGAACTTTATTTCTGGATGAAGTGGGCGAATTACCGCTGGATACGCAGGTCAAATTACTGCGTGTGTTGCAGGAAGGCGAATTTGAACCCGTTGGCAGCAGCCGGACAATCAAAGTAGACGTGCGCATCATCGCCGCCACGAATCGCAACCTCGAAGCCGAAATTCAAACTGGAAAATTTCGTGCGGATTTATTTTATCGGCTGAATGTTTTGCCGCTCCACAACCCGCCGCTCCGCGAACGCCACGAAGACATCGCCGCACTTACCGAACATTTCAATCAGCGTTTTTCTGCCGACTACGGCAAACAGCTAAAGCAATTTACTGATGAAGCGTTGGACGCGTTGCAAAACAATGAATGGTTCGGCAACGTCCGCGAGCTAAAGAACACCATCGAACGCATCGTCATCATGAACGCCAAACAAACGATCACTGCCGATGATCTGCCCAAAATGGATGCTGCCGATTCCGTACCCGCGTCGAGTTTCCGCTTTCCGACTTTCAAGGATGCGACAGACGCGTACCAACGTGAATTCATCCAGCACAAGCTCGCCGAGTTT
>JANMKB010000238.1:0-27173 GCA_031371805.1 Blastocatellia bacterium
ATTCGTCATAGACGAGGGGCAACAATTCGTTGACCGCCGATTTTTCGCCGCTGCTCCATTTCAGGAGTAATTGAGTAACGTCGTTTGAAGAAGAAGGATTCATGTTGTTTCAAGTCTGCGCTCTCAGCGCTTTATGTCCAAGCTTCAAACTACCTAAATTTTACTGAAAGAAAAAGGGACAGCCGCAAGACAGAAAAAATATTTCTGCCTTGCGGCTGTCTCAAATGTCCGACAAGGCTGCCAGCTTGTCGGTGGATTTACGGTGGCAAAGCTCAGTCTGGAGAACCCGGCTCGCGACGGCTCACGGTACTGTCCCTGGCAGCTGAATTGAAATGACGTTTGCTGACTTGATTTCATTACCACTTACCATTTACGATAGGTGGCGTCCGGTTACTTAAATCCATTAAATTCAGGACAGGCAATAACCATCGCGATAATTCGCTGATAAATTTTCAACTTTAAGAAGGATAGGAAGACTGCACATGAAAAAATTCGTTACGCTGACAATCTTTCTCAGCGCATCATTTATCTTCGCCACTTCAGGTTGGTCTGGCGAATCTGCTAATGCGGGGAAACCCGCTAATGGCGCAGCCATTTACAATCAGCATTGTGTCAAATGCCATGGCGCTGGTGGCAAGGGCGTGGAAAACTTTACCCCTGATTTGACCAAAGTCAGGAAGCAGGGAGAATGGTCCGGCATCGTCAATAATGGCAAAGGCGCGATGCCTGGTTTCAAAGGCTCACTTTCGTCGCTGCAACTTAAGGCAGTCCTGCGGCACGTCCAATCATTTGGAGCCAAAGGCGGCAAGCGAAAATAACCTGCCAAAAATTACGTTGTACGACAGCCACGAACCTACACGAACACGATTCGTAGAAATTCGTGGCTGATCATTTTTCAACTGGTGGCGCACGGTTCGTGTGCTGTCTCGACAAGAAGGATTAGCCCCGTGAAAACAGTATCCCGTTTATTCCTGCTCAGCCTCATTTTTTCGCTCCCTGCTTTTGCCCAAAACTTTGAATTTTTTCCTGGTGCCAAATATGACCCGGCAATTCCAACGCTCAAACAGGTAGTCGGTCACGAAGTCGGCGAAAAAATTACGCTGCACCACGAAATGGAAAAGTATCTTTTCGCGCTCGAAAAAGCCGCGCCAACGCACGTTAAAATATTCCAGCACGGCACAACGTGGGAAGGGAAATCGCTTTACCACCTTGCCATTGGCAGCCCCGAAAACATTGCGCGTCTTGATGAAATCAAAACCGGAATGCGCAAGCTGTCTGATCCGCGCACTACCTCAAAATCCGAAGCTGACAAATTAATTTCATCATTACCATCAATTGTCTGGCTGGCGTATTCAGTGCATGGCAACGAGATTTCCAGCACTGATGCAGCGTTAATGACGGCGTATCATTTGCTTGCCGCACAGAACGATTCTCTAGTTGAAAACGCCTTAAAAAATTCGCTGGTTATCATTGACCCGATGCAAAATCCTGACGGGCGTGATCGCTTCATTAATTATTTTCGGCAGAACGTTGGACTCGTTCCCAATGAGGATTTGCAATCCGCCGAACACAACGAAGTCTGGCCTGGTGGCCGCACGAATCACTACCTGTTTGATATGAACCGCGATTGGTTTGCGCAGACGCAGCCCGAGACGCAGGGACGCGCGAAAGCCTATCTGGACTGGTTTCCGTTAGTCTTTGTAGACCTGCACGAAATGGGGACGCACAGCAGTTATTATTTCGCTCCGCAGGCGTTGCCGCTGAATCCGAACATGCCGAAATTTCAGCTTGAATGGTTCTCGAAATTTGGACGCAACAACGCGAGGTGGTTTGATAAATTCCGCTTTGATTATTTCACCCGCGAAGGTTATGACGCTTTTTATCCAGGCTACGGCGAAGGCTGGCCTACTTTTCACGGTTCGATTGGAATGACGTATGAACAGGCTTCGGTGCGTGGATTAGTTGCAAGACGTAATGATGAAACGTTGATGCTGTACCGAGATTCTGTGCAGCATCATTTCATTTCTTCGCTTTCGACGATTGAAAATACGGCGAACAACCGCGAAGCTTTGCTCAAATATTTTTATGAATTTCGTCGCACCGCGATTGAAGAAAGCAAAACTGAAACGGTGAAAGAATATATCATCGCTCCCGGCAATGATCCGCGCCGCGCCGAACGTTTTGCCGCGATGCTGATGAATAACGGCATCGAAGTGAAACGCGCCGAAGCCGCTTTTACCAATGCCAAATCCCGTGATTACTATGAAGACAAATTGGAATCACGACAGTTTCCTGCCGGAAGTTTTATCGCTTCGTTGTCGCAACCCGCCAAGCGTTTATTGAAAACCCTGATGGACAAAAAGACCGAGCAGGACAAGGAATTCGTAGACGCGCAGCGCAAGCGATTATCGAATCGTCAGCGCGATGAATTTTACGATGTCACGGCGTGGTCGTTGCCACTGCTGTGGGACGTGAACGCTTTCACGGCGGAGGCGGAATCAAAAGGGAATTTCACTCTGCTGAAAGACAAGCCGAATTATCAGGGCAGCGTTAAAGGCAACAAAGCCAACCTCGCGTATTTGATGGCGTGGAATTCTCAGCAATCGGCGAAAGCTCTGGCTGATTTATTTCGACAAGACATTCGCGTTCACAGCGCCGATAAAGAATTCAAGCTGGCAGGCAATACGTTTCAGCGCGGTTCACTGGTCATCAAAGTCAAAGACAATCCGGCGGACTTACATGAACGCCTGCAAAAAGTCGCAGCAACTTATGGCGTAGATTTTTATTCTACCGATGATTCGTGGGTTGACGGCGGCATAAATTTCGGGTCTTCAAGTGTGCAGTATTTGAAAAAGCCACGCGTCGCACTGGCATATAACACGCCGACTTCGACAAATTCTGTGGGTTGGGTGCGATATTTGATTGAGCAAAAATATGGCTACCCCATAACGACGATTCGGACGGAGCAATTAGGTGCGGCTGATCTGAGCAAATACAACGTACTGATTTTGCCGGAAGGTTCACGCGGCGGCTATTCGCAAATGCTGAACCCGACGAAGCTCCGCGAATGGTGCAGCAACGGCGGAACCCTCATCACGATTGGCGAAGCTGCGGCCTGGGCTGCCGATGAAAAAGTCGGGCTGCTGGCAACCAAACTTGAAAAGCGCAAAAAGCCTGATGCGAAACCTGCCGATACCAAAGCCGAAAACAAAGATGCGAAAGCTTCGGTACAGCCGGAAGAAACTACCAAAGGCGTAGACAAAGCGATTGAACCCGACGATGAATTTCCCAGCCTGACGCCCGGAGCTATCGTGCGCTTGTCAGTGAATCAGGAGCATTGGTTAGGCTTCGGGTATGGAGAAAACACGAACGTCATCGTCGAAAGCAATCGCATCTTCACGCCGCTGAAATTAGACAAAGGCGTCAACGTCGCGCGTTACTTGCCCGAAGGAAAAATGCTGCTCAGCGGCCTGATGTGGGATGACGCGCAGGCGCAACTGCCAGGCAAGGCTTTCCTGATGTACTCACGCATCGGCGGCGGTCACATCGTAGCCTTTGCCGAAGAACCAAACTACCGCGCATTTTTGGATGGGCTGAATTTGATGTTGATGAATGCGGTGTTTTTGGGGCCGGGGCATTAGATTCGTTGGCAATTGTAGGTTGTTGACGAGTATCTCAAACTTTAGTATGATTTCGCCGTTTTGGTGGCTGCGTATCATCAATTCCAAAGCGGCTAAGTATCATTAAATTCTAAAATTAAGATTACCTTCCTTTGCTGGGAAATTTCGCTGAATTAAATAAACAATCGAAGAGTGGCTAAATTCTTTTGGTCACTGTTTTTTGGTCTATATGATGTTTTGCGTTATTAAGACAAAACACGAACAGATTATCCGGGGTTAGCTGGACCTGAATATTTAAGTCACGCTGATCCTACCAACCCAGGAGTATATTTTATGAAACGCTCAATGACAGCAGGGAAATTAGTTGCCTGCTTACTGTTTGCGTTTGCTCTCTCGTTAAGTGCCTTGGCACAGAACCTGACCGGGCAATTATCAGGAACCGTACTGGATCAAACCGGCGCGGTCATCCCGAGCGCAAATATTGTTTTGACGAATGCCAATACAGGCGACATTCGACGGACTGTCAGCAACTCTGACGGTGTGTTTGCCTTCGCTTCTGTCCCAACCGGCGAATACAAGGTATCAATTGACGCTTCAGGCTTCGCCAAGTGGGAACGCACCGGGCTGCGAGTCAGCGCGGGTGACCGCCGTACAATTACTGATATTGCGCTGGGCGCATCAGGTGTTGCCGGATCGGTTGACGTTTCCGCTTCAGCAGATCAGCTCGCACCCGTAGACAACGGCGAGAAGAGCCTGACGCTCACGAATAAACAAATTACCAACCTTTCCCTGGTCGGGCGCAATGCGACCGAACTGATCAAAGCTTTGCCCGGTTTCACGCCGATCACTGGGCTGGACAACAAGCCTGGTTATAACGGTGAAGCTATTGGTATCAATGGTAACGGCGACGGTGGCAAGCAGAGCGCAATTGGTAACTTCTCAGCTAATGGTACTCGCGCGGAAGCGCTCGATATCGTAGCCGACGGCGCACACGTTTCCGATCCCGGTTGCAACTGCGCTACGCCAATTAACATCAACCCGGACATGGTCGAAGAGTTCAAGGTTTCAACCTCGAACTTCGGCGCTGATGTTTCCAAAGGCCCGGTCACTCTGAACGCCATTTCAAAAGGCGGCGGTAAAGATTTCCACGGATCAGTGTATAGCTATTTCCGTAATTATAATCTGAACTCGAATGACTGGTCATACAATCAGAACAAGCTGGCTCGTCCTGAGAATGATTACAAATTCCCTGGCTTCAATATTGGCGGACCAATTTTAATTCCTGGAACTGGTATTAATAAGAATCGTGACAAACTGTTCTTCTTTACCGGCTTTGAGTTTTACAAACAAACCCTTGATACCGGCCTGGTTCGTTCGCGTGTACCAACCGCAGCAATGCGTAATGGTGACTTTAGCGATTTGGCCTATCTCAGCAAACTTGGCTCAGATCAGGTCAACGGAAAAATTTGTGATCCGGGAACTGTGGCCGCGCCATTAGTACTGGCTTCTTATTGCGGTGGCCCCTACAAAATTGCTGCTTCAGCGATTGATAAAACTGGTTCAGTCTTAACCAGTTTATTACCGCTTCCCAATGCTGATCCTGGCACCACTCCTTTTGGTTATAACTATGTTAATTCCTTGACGCTGAATCAAAACATGAAGCAATCGCTGACACGTATTGATTACAACGTTAGTGAAAGCACAAAGTTCTATGCGCGTTACAATTTACAAACAGAAGTACAAAATTTCCCGATTGGTTTGTGGTGGCGTAACAGTGAGCAGGTTCCGTATCCGACCGCGACAGTGGCACCGAATCGTTCAGATTCTGTCAGTGCTAGTTTGACGAAGGTCTTTACGCCAACACTCACTAATGAGTTTGTGTTTGGATATTCATTCATTGATTTCCCGAATCAATTCGAAGATCCGAAGAAAATTTCCAAGTCCGCTCTCGGCATCCCTTTCAAAGGGTTGTTCAAGAATGGCCTGGATCAAATTCCTTCGCTCACGACCTGGGGCGGTGGCCCGACACTGTTCAATCCAGGCGGCTTTGATCCAATTCTTTTTGCGACGAAGCATCTGGCAAATTTCTCGGATAACGTAACGAAGGTAGCGGGTACGCATACTTTGAAAACAGGTGCGTATTACGAACACATTATTAACAATCAACCAGGCAACGCCAACTCAAACGGTATTGCTGCTTTCGCAACCTGGGGCGGAAACTCCAGTGGAAATGCACTGTCAGATATTTTGCTTGGACGTATTGCTGACTATTCAGAGTCAACGAAAAACGTTCTTCATAATATCGCCTTCAATACCTTTGAATTTTATGTTTCGGATAACTGGAAAGCCACCCGCCGTCTGACCCTTGATCTGGGAGCACGCTTCTATCATTTAGGTAAATGGTATGACCGTGAAGGTGCGGGCTTCTCCGTTTATGATGCGACGAAATTCAATAAGACCACACCTGTAGATAAAACTACCGGTGTGCAATCAGGAGTTTTGTTCAATAAACAAAATTCTGAAATCCCGCTTTCCGGCGCACCAACCAAAGCATTATTTGTCGCGCCCCGTTTAGGGTTCGCTTATGATTTATTTGGGGCTGGTAAAACTGTCTTGCGCGGCGGCTTTGGACGTTCGTATTATCACGATGCACAGTTAACCAGCGGTCTTGATACAGCATTAGGGTTGCGCACTGGTAATGGTGGCGGCGCAACTACCTTTGCCGCCATTGATGCTCGGTATCCCACTGAAGCTGCAGCACGTGCCGCCGCTGACCTGAGTACCAGCTTCGAGACATTGGCAAAAGGTGACGACAAGCAACCTTATGTTGATAGCTACAGCTTCACCATTCAGCAACGCTTACCCTTCTCGCTAAGTTTGGAAGCGGCCTACGTTGGTAATCGCAGCCGTGATCAGCTTTATTCGCAGAATATCAACCTCGTTCCACTTAACACGGCAGGTTGTAAAGCTGCGGCATTAGCTGGCAACAATTGTGATGCCTTCAGACCGTTCCAGGGCTTTGGTGATGTCAACATCATCAGCCACATTGCTTACCAAAACTATAACTCAGCACAATTCACGCTGAGCCGTCAGGTTGGTAAAATTAACTTCTTAACTTCCTACACTTTCTCGAAGACGTTAGGTGTTAAGAATGGCGGTAATCAGGGCGCAGCTTCTGACCAGTTAGACCTTCGTGGTCACAACTACGGAATTCTTGGTTATGATCGTACGCATGCCTTAAATTTTGCGTATACGATTGAGTTGCCGAAGTTTGCGAAAGAATACATCAAGACCAATAACATTGTGGCCAAAGCAGTGTTGGATGGCTGGATGCTTTCTGGTATTTCACAATTTGCGAGTGGCTATCCGCTGCAAGCAAATAGTGTGAACTTCCGTTTAACTGGTGCGCTACAACAAACTTGTAAGTTTGCGAAGACGGGCGCAAACGCCGCACAGTGTGCGGGCAAAGCGGATACTGACAAAGTCACGATCTATGATCCAGGTAATATTGCAACTGTGATCGGATCAAACGCTACTTCCGTTCAACCAATCCTGACCTGTGATCCTCGCAAGGGATTAAGCAAGGATCAGTACGCGAATTTAAGTTGTTTTGCTCCGCCACCGCCAGGTCAGTTGGGTGTTTATGCGTTCCCTTACTTAAAGGGGCCGATGTATAACGCACACGATTTGACGTTGCAGAAGGTTTTCAGTATTCGGGAAACTAAGAAACTACAATTCAGACTGTCAGCGAATAACTTCTTCAATCATCCCTTGAAATCGTTAGTCGAAGATAATCTGAGACTTGTGTACGAAACGGATAACCCGGATTCAGCAAGTCCAAAGCTCATCCCGAATGCGGCGACGAAAGCTAACTTTGGTAAATACACAAATAATAAATTCGGTCGCCGAATTGTCACTCTAGGCTTGAAGTTTACCTTCTAATCTCAGCGTGATTTTAAATCCTGGAATAGGGCGTTGCTTGTCAGCGCCCTATTTTTTCGTCAGTATAGTGATTTAAACCGCAAACGAAATTAGCAGGAAGTGAAGATGCTAATAAAAATAAAATTAGTCGCGTTGCTGCTGGTGATAACCGCAACGCTTAACGCTCAACCACCAAAATCTGCGACGCCTGCTGACGCAATCTTTGTACGTGCCGTCCAGCTTCATCAGGCCGGTGATCTCGAAAATGCCATTAAGCAATATCAGCTATTTTTGGCGCAACGGCCTGAACGCACTGATGCACGTTCAAATTTAGGCGCAGCTTTGGCGAAGCTGGGACGCTTGCAGGAAGCGATTGAACAATACAATCGCGCCTTGTTGCTGGATAAAAATAATCCCGGCATCCGCTTTAATCTGGCGGTCGCGTATTACAAAACTGCACGCGTAGTCGAGGCTGCCAAAGAACTTGAAAAAATAATGGCTGTCCAACCTGATCAGCCGAATATTATTTTGTTGCTCGCCGATTGTTATTTGCAGATGGGTGAATATCAAAAGGTCATCGCAATGCTTGAGCCACGTGAGACCAAAGCTCCGAAAGATAAAGGTTTGGCGTATTTGCTTGGCACGGCGTATTTGCGCGAAAAGCAGGTCGAAAAAGGACAGGCGCAAATTGAGAAAATTATGCGCGATGGAGACTCCGCCGAAGCGCGGATGATGATTGGCACGACATATTTAATGGTGGCTGATTATGCAAATGCTGCCAAAGAATTTGCAAAAGCAGCGAAGCTTAATCCCAGCTTGCCGACAGTGCATGCTTATTATGGTCGGGCGCTCTCGATGACAGGCAATACCGATCAGGCCAGAGAAGAATATCGTCAGGAACTCGCCAACAATCCGAATGATTTTGATGCAAATTTACAAATCGGAACGATTCTCAAACAGGATCAAAATCCTGATGAAGCGCTGAAATATTTCCAGCGCGCTTTGCTGGTGCGACCGGGTGAACCGAATGCGCGTTATTACATTGAAACGATTCGCATTGCGCAGGGGAAAATTAACGAAGCAGCGGTTGAGCTTGAAAAACTGATCAAAGAAGCACCTGATTTTTTGGAAGCGCATGTGATGCTGGCAACTGTCTATTATCGGCTCAAACGCAAAGCGGACGGAGATCGTGAACAGGCCATCGTAAACAAGCTGAATGCCGAGCGCCAGGCCAAACAAAAAGATAAACAGGAAACACCACAGAAGTAAAGTGAGGTTGTTATGAGTACTACAGTTATTGCCTCAAACGTTGAGATCGCATGGCAATTCATTGAAGAAATGGGTGCTGGTGAATGTCGTGTTTTGCCTCATGTCAGTTGGGACGAATACGAAGAATTACTAAATGAATTAGGTCCCGGTTATGCGGTGCGTGTGGCTTACACCGAAGGAGATTTGGAGCTTATGTCCCCGCTTTATAAACACGAAGCTTACAAAGATGTCTTGACGATGCTGGTAAGAATCTTAGGCAAGGCTTGTAAACAGCGTGTCCAATCGGCTGGTTCGTTAACGCTCAAGCGTAAAAATTTACGCCGTGGGGCCGAGCCAGACACATGCTTTTACTTACAAAACGCCGCGAAAATTCTTGGTCAGGAAGAGATTGATCTTCGCTATGATCCGCCGCCTGATTTGGTGGTTGAAGTTGACATTACAAGTAAATCTACCAGCAAAATGAAAACATACGCGAAATTTGGTGTCCCCGAATTCTGGCGTTTTGACGGGAAACAAATGCGAATTTATGCGCTGATTGCGGGTGA
The DNA here is from genome assembly GCA_031371805.1 of Blastocatellia bacterium. Taxonomy (GTDB): domain Bacteria; phylum Acidobacteriota; class Blastocatellia; order RBC074; family RBC074; genus JAFDVL01. The sequence goes on from JANMKB010000238.1 coordinate 9,356, forward strand.
TTATGTAGAGCGTGAACAGAGCCTTTCTTTTCCTATCATTGCCAATACAGATTTAGTTTTATTCCTCAAGCAGAGCACCGAAGAGGGACAGGATGAAGCGTTTGATGCCTTTCAGAATTGGGTTAATGAGCGGAGCAAAAATTTGTGAAGGCTATAAGTACGAAAGTAAGGGGAATAAAATTTTCAGTCACAATTTTATTATTGCTGACTGGCACTTCTGCTTTTGCCCAAGCGCCACAACGACGCACGGCGCAGGCTGCTTTTGAATTGCTCACCCAACGTGCTGAGGCTGCGCGGCAGGCGGACAAGCTGGATGATGCGATCAAACTTTATCAGCAGGCAATCAGGCAAAAACCAACCTGGGTAGAGGGCTGGTGGGTACTGGGGACGATGTATTATCAGCTTGATCGTTATGACGAAGGCCGTAATGCCTTTCGTCGTTTAGTCGTACTCGAACCAAAAGGCGGCATTGGTTGGGCGTTTCTGGGGTTGTGCGAATTTCAGTTGAAAGATTATGCAAATGCCTTGCTACACCTGCAACGAGGACGCGATGCAGGGTTGGGAAGCAATGAAGAAATCGCCAGGGTTGCTCGCTATCACGCGGCAATTTTGCTGACTCGGTTTGAGCAATTTGAACTGGCCTTTAGTGTGTTGCAGGAATTGGCAAAGGGACAAAGTGAAAGCCCTACAGTTTTTGAAGCGTGTGGCCTGATGATGCTGCGGTTGGCGTATTTGCCGGGTGAGACGCCCGCTGAGAAACGCGAAGTTGTATTGAAAACCGGGCGAGCAGCATTTTATTTGCTGGCAGATCGGCGTCAGGAAGCCGCCCGGGAATTTCAGGAACTGGTCGCTGCTTTTCCAAACACGCCCGACGTACATTATGCCTACGGCATTTTTTTTCTGCGGGATTCGCCTGACGAAGCGCTGCGCGAATTCAAACAGGAATTGCAGCTTTCACCGCAACACGTTTTTGCACGGCTGCAAATTGCGTTTGAATCCCTGAAGCGCAACGATGCAGCGACAGGATTGTCCTATGCCGAGGAAGCCGTCAAATTAGCGCCCAATCTGTTCGCCGCACACAATGCACTGGGGCGAATTTTGTTTGAGCTGGGGCAAACAGAACGCGCTATTAAAGAATTAGAAACTGGCGTCAAACAAGCGCCTGACAGCCCTGAAATGTATTTTGCTTTGGCGCGTGCTTATTCAAAAGCCGGACGCAAGGTAGAAGCAGATCGCACCCGCACAGAATTTATGCGTTTGGATAAAATTCGCCGTGCCAGAAAAGAAAGTTTTGTGGGTGACAAGCCCGCGCCGGAAACAAAACCATAATGAATTTTCGGATTGTAAAACTGGTGTTAATTGCGTCGTTGTGCGGGGCGGCTTTGTTGCTTGTGAACCCCGGCAAATCATCCAGCCAAAGCAATGGCAAATCATTTGCACCAACGATGGAATGGCGTCCCACGCACGCGGTTGCAGGCGCAAAATATGTTGGCAATCAGGCCTGTGCGCAATGCCACACCCAAACAGAGACACAAAGTGCAACGCCGATGGGCAAAGCGTTAGAGTTGGTTGCCGAATGCAAAATTTTAAGCGCAAATCCCAAATTAACATTTAAAAGCGGGCCGTATGTCTACACGATTTTGCGTCAGGAAAAGCAAAGCATTTACACGGTAACGAATGGCAAAGAAACGCTGAGTGCGCCGATTTTCTATGCCTTCGGGCAGGGCAAAGCGGGGCAAACGTATGTGCTGGAACGTGGGGGCAAATATTATGAAAGTCGGGTGAGTTTTTATAACGAGACTGGTGGCCTTGATTACACGCTCGGTTCGCCGCCCGCTGCCGCCAAATCACTCGAAGAAGCGTTTGGCCGTGCGATGGATTCGCTGGATACAAAAGACTGCTTTAGTTGTCATGCAACTGCGGCGGTGGGCGCAGGAAAATTACAGCTTGATAAATTAACGCCTGGTGTCACGTGCGAAGGCTGTCACGGCGCGGGCGAAAAACATGTAGCGTTGATGAAGACGAAGCCTAAAGACGGGGCGACGGAGCGCTTGGGCGACAAGGCGATTTTGAATCCAGGGCATTTCGATACCGAAGGGCAGGCACAGTTTTGCGGTGCCTGCCATCGGACATGGGCACAGGTGCAATTGATGAAAGCGCAGGGTGTCGTCAATGTTCGCTTTCAACCGTACCGAATTTTTGGCAGCAAATGTTATGACTTTGATGACAAACGCATCAGTTGCACAGCTTGTCATAATCCGCACGAAGCGACGAAACAGGACGCCAAATATTACGACGCAAAATGTCTGGCTTGTCATCAAAAAGCATCTGCCACAGCCCTGCTAAAAGTTGCGCCGCTCTGTAAAGCCGGAAAGAATAATAGCTGTGTGTCGTGTCACATGCCGCAATACGAAATTCCCGGCTCGCATCACAAATTTACTGATCATCAGATTCGCATTGTGCGGCCTGGTGAACCATATCCAAACTAGAGATATTTATGCCGCAAAGATTGCATCGTTTACTCATACTGACTTTATCTTTATTGCTTGTTTGCCTGCCGCTGTGTGGGCAAAATTCGCAACCAACCACGCAACAAAAACCACAAGAAGAAGTATTACGCATTGGTGCGGAAGAAGTCCTGCTCGACATCATTGTGCGCGACAAAAAAGGACGCCCTGTTCCTGATCTGAAAGCGGGCGACGTTGAGATTTATGAAGATGGTGTGAAGCAGGAAATTACTTCCTTTCGCAGCGTTAATCGGGCGGGCGAAACCGGTATCGAGAGTGGCAACACGGTTACACCAAATTCATCAACAACCAATCCTGGTGCGCCAAAAACGGCTGATCCGTTGCGCCAGATAAATTTAGTTTCGTTCGTCTTCGAGCGCTTAGGCCCGGATGGGCGGCGTAACGCAAAAGCGGCGGCACTGGAATTTTTGAAAGAGAATTACGGCGCAAATGTAATGGTCGCAATTTTTTCTCTGGATCAGCGCATCAATGTCATTCAATCATTTACGAGTGACCGCGAACGGGCGAAAAGTGCGGTGGAACGCGTGACTTCCATGGCCGCTTCTTCGTTTACAGATGACTCCAAAAAAATTCAGCAGGAGCTGGAAAATTTTACCCAGGCAGATGCGACAGCGACTGCCGCAACCGCCAATGTCGGCGGACAAGGTGGATCAAGCACCGTGAATGGTAGTGCGTTTGCTGATGCAAAAGCTGCCGAAGTAACACTGAATATTTTGCGTTTGACCGATGATGCGGCGCGGCAGCAACAGGGCCAGACTTCGCTTTATTCTTTGTTGTCCCTCGTACAGGGGCAACAGCGTTTACAAGGTCGCAAAACGGTTGTTTACTTTTCGGAGGGCTTACAAATTCCGACCAGTTTGAAAGACGCTTTTCAGGCCACGATCAGCGCGGCGAATCGTGCGAATGTCAGTTTTTATGCCGTAGACGCACGCGGCTTAAAAACCGAAAGCGATTTCCAGTCCGCGAAAGAATCCCTGAATGCCGCCGTCGCCGCCAATGAACGGCAACAACGCACGCGTGGCGGCCAGGCAACCACAGTAGAACAAATCAAAGCCGCCGATAATGCAGAAAACGCTATCACCAAAAATTCGCAAAATAATCTGGCTGCGCTGGCGGAAAGCACGGGAGGAGTATTTGTTGCCAACACAAATGATTTTCGCACGCCAATGCGCCGCGTCATTTCGGAATTAACGACCTATTACGAAGCTTCTTACATTCCGACCGCCAAAGAATTTGACGGCAAATTTCGTGCGATTACCGTCAAGGCCATGCGCCCTGAGATTGTGATCCAAACCCGTAATGGATATTTTGCTTTGCCGCCGATAGAAGGCACAACGCCCTTGCTGCCTTACGAAATACCAATGCTGGCGGCGCTGAGCGCTAAACCTGTCCCCCGTGATTTTGATTTTCGCCAGCAAATTTTGCATTTCACGCCGCGCGTGAATGGCAGGCTGGAAATGTTAATTATGGAAGTCCCGCTGGCGAATTTGTCTTTTACGACGGATGACAGCAAAAAACTTTATCGCGCGCATTATTCCCTCCTGGCAATGCTCAAAAATAGCGATGGTCGCGTCGTGCATAAATTCAGCGAAGATTTTCCGCTCGAAGGCGCAATTACAAAACTTGAAGCACTCAAAAAAGGGAACTTGGTTTTTACCCGCACGTTCGATGTGCAGCCCGGTCGTTACACCCTGGAAACCGTCGCGCACGACCGCGAAACCAATAAAAAAAGTGCCCGCCGTTCAATCGTCATTGTGCCAAACAGTGCCAACAACTTACGGATGAGCAGCGTCGCTGTCATCAAACGCATTGATCATATCGAAGCCGAAACCGCCAATGACGAAAATCCTTTTCGTGTCGCCGAAGGCAAAATTATCCCGAACCTGAGTGACCCGATTAACGCGGCTACAGGCGGAGAGTTAGCCTTGTATACAGTGATTTATCCGGCCTCAGGCAACACTGAAAAAACGCAATTGATGATTCAAATTTTGCAGGACGGCCAATCACTGGCAAAAGGACAACTGGAATTGCCAGCACCCGATAAGCAGGGAAAAATTCCTTACATTGCACGCTTACCGCTGAAAGATTTCAAAGCCGGAAATTACGAAGTACGTGCCGTAGCGATCCAGGGACAACAGGCCGCCGAAGAACATGCTTTCTTTACGGTGGCACAATAAGAAACCAGCTACTCGCATTCTCAAAAAATAAAAATGAAAACTCTTCAATTGCTCACCAATCAATTGAGCACAATTCCACTGGCGACTTCGTGGTATCTCGCAGACCTCGGCGAAGCTCGCGGTTGTTATTGCTGCTCCAAAGCTATCAGCTCGGATTTGAAGTCGGTCGTTACATCAGCCTTGAACGATTGATTGAAGAAAACAAAGATCGTTACTACGAAACGCTCGAACAAAGCTCACAAGGCTGGCACGAAGGCAAACACGATCCCTGGCCGTACATCAATTTCGTCCTGTTCATTCTCAAAGATGCGTACAAGGAATTTGAGCAACGAGTTGGGCAAATCGCTTCACCACGTGGAGCAAAAGCGGAAATGGTTCTTAATGCCGTTCGCCACCAGCAGGGTGAGTTCCGCCTGACAGACATCGAGCGTGCTTGTCCTGGTGTTGGGCGCGAATGGATTCGGACATTAATGCTGGATCTTAAGCAGGAAGGTGAATTAACCTGTCATGGTAAAGGCCTGGCCGCACGTTGGGTTTATCAACCGAACCCAAAATCGAAAAATAGAAGTGAGGGTATTAACTCTTAGTCAGGGTATTAGTGAAGGTATTGAATGGCATCTTTCTCCATAGAGCATTTGATTAAGGGGACAAAGATAAAACGCCGACCGGGGTGTTCTCTCTTCGACATCAATGATTTTGAGAATAAAACGGGGTTTGCCCTGCCTGCTGAGTTGCGTGAATTTTACCTGCAAACCGATGGGATATTTTATGAACGACCTGCTCAGAAAAAAAGAAGTGTTCCGCTTGTCTTGTCGCTTGCTCGCCTGGGGGAAGATTACCAGGAATTGGTTGAGATGAATGATTATTACGTTGGTCTTATTGGCGTAAATATTGCTGATTTTGGAATTCTCTCAATAACACCATTAATTGACGCGGATCCATTCTGTGTAATTTGTAAGGGAAAGCTTTTAGGCAAAATCATTCGGTTATGGCACGATGATACTCCAACACTGGAGTTTGGAGGGTTCAATTCTTTTCTGCTTTCTTTATTTGAAGTCGGTGAAGCTGGTGAATGGGATATTGATAATATCCGTTCAGAACCTGGCAGAGTCAGAATAAATATTGATAATAATTAATCCTTCAAAAATAAGAGATGTATGAAACTGAAACCAACATTTTATCCTTACGATTAAGAATTCTAAGCTAATGAAAAACCATCTCCGTGAACTCACCTTTCCGCTCATCGCTGTCATCGCAGCCTTTATAATCGGCGGCATGATCATCATCGCCATTCGTGACAATCCTTTTGAAGTCTATGGGATTTTATTCAATAGCGCGTTTGGATTTTATGACGCGATGGGCAATTTTACGTTTGATAACTGGGGCTACACGCTGTTTTATGCGACGCCGTTGATCTTTACGGGCTTGTCCGTAGCGCTGGCTTTGCGTTGTGGGTTGCTCAATATTGGCGCGGAAGGGCAGCTTTACATGGGCGCGTTTGCAGCGGCGTGGATTGGCTTAACGTTTACCAGTTTGCCTTCAATTATTTTGGTTCCGCTGGCGATTCTGGCTGCGATGATTGCCGGGGGCATCTGGGGCGCAGTGCCGGGCATTCTCAAGGCTCGTTTTGGTTCGCACGAAGTCATCAACACGATCATGCTGAATTTCATTGCGGTCGGTTTGCTGAGTTATCTGGTGCAATATCATTTCAAAGAGCCGAGTGATGCGATTATGGAAACGCACGAAATTGTTCCGGCGGGACGTTTTGCTCGGTTCTACACTTTGCTGCATCCGCTTGGCATTAATTTTCCTTATCGTATCCCGCTGAATGCTTCCTTTCTGCTGGCAATTTTGCTTTGTTTTCTGGTGTGGATATTTTTGTGGAAAACGAAATGGGGCTTCGAAATTCGTGCGGCTGGGGCGAGTCCCGACGCGGCTGAATATGGTGGCATCAGCGTGAAAAAACAAATCGTGCTGACGATGGCTTTGTCCGGTGCGCTCGCGGGACTGGTGGGAGTGAACGAAGTGCTGGGTTATCGCTATCGTTACTATCACGATTTCAGCGCGAATTATGGTTTCACGGGAATTGCGGTGGCGCTGCTTGGTCGCACGCATCCGTTTGGTGTTTTGCTCGCCGCGATTTTGTTTGGCGCTTTGGTGCGGGGCGGTTTGTTTGTGGACATTTTTACAGAAAATGTCTCGAAGGATTTAGTTGTCGTTTTACAGGGAATAATTATCCTCCTGGTAGCGATGGAATATCTCTTTCGCGGAAAATTGAAGCATCTCATTCCACAATTGGCTGGCAAGTAAGTTATAGTGCTGACGGTGAAAACAAGTAACCACATAGCAGTCCCGCAACGTCTTTAATTCGGTACTCATAATAATTGAAAAAAAGCCCGAAGATCATACGACTTTCACAATTTCGGGCGATTAACATCGGGAGTGAGAATGTCTGATAACCTTCGGGAAGAAGATTTACTGAATCGTTTAGTGGATGCGCGGAAACAAATTCTGAGCGAAATTCGCAAAACCGTTATTGGTCAGGATGAAGCCGTCGAACAAGTGCTGATGTCGTTGTTTGTCGGCGGTCATTCGATTTTGACGGGCGTGCCGGGACTGGCGAAAACATTGCTCGTGCGCACAATTGCGAACGTGCTTGATTTATCTTTCAAGCGGATACAATTCACGCCTGACCTGATGCCAGCAGTCTTCACCGTATCAGAAATTATTGAAGAAGATCGCAGTACTGGTCATCGGGCGATGCAATTTATCAAAGGGCCTGTTTTCGGCAACATGGTGCTGGCTGACGAAATTAACCGTACACCACCGAAAACGCAGGCGGCGCTGCTCGAAGCCATGCAGGAAGGTAACGTCACCGTCCAGGGAACGACGTACCAACTGCCCAAACCGTTTTACGTTCTCGCCACCCAAAACCCCATCGAAATGGAAGGCACATATCCACTGCCCGAAGCCCAGCTTGATCGTTTCATGTTCAATATTCGCGTCGGTTATTTATCCGAAGATGACGAAGTGAAAGTTGTCCAGGCCACGACGACGCCGCAAAATCAAACGTTCGAGCGGATTATGTCAGCGGATGAAATCATCGCCTTTCAAAAACTCGTGCGACAGATTCCTGCCTCCGAAGCCGTCGTCCGTTATGCCGTACAGCTTGCCAACACCAGCCGTCCGGTTAATGCTCACGTCCCGGATTTTGTGAAAAAATATATTACGTGGGGAGCTTCGTTACGCGCTTCACAATTTTTGGTGTTAGCGGGTAAGGCACGCGCCATTATGAATGGTCGTTATAATGTCAGTTGCGAAGATATTCGTGCGGCGGCAAATCCGGTTTTGCGCCATCGCATTCTGCTGAATTTTCAGGCGGAGTCGGAAAAACTGGACACCGATCAAATCATCAAACGTCTGGTCGAGCATGTGCCGGAACCGAAGTCGGGCTTGTGAAACGAAAGGAAGTAATTATGGAATCATCGTTACGATTACGGACTTTTTCGCAGGAAGAATATTTAGAGATTGAGCGTAAAGCCAAATATAAAAGCGAATATATTGAGGGACAAATTTACGCGATGGCTGGCGCTTCGCCCGGCCACGCGGCTATCAACATGGCGGTGGCTGGTTTGTTATGGATGCAGTTAAGAGGAAAGCCTTGTACGGTTTATTCAAATGACCTGAAAGTCAAAATCAGTTATGCCGGCGAATATTATTATCCTGACCTGACGATTGTTTGTGGGACTCCTCTCTTTCACGATGAACATAAAGATGTGCTGGTGAATCCAAAAGTCATTGTTGAAGTTTTATCGCCTTCTACGGAAGCCGATGATCGCGGTCGCAAATGGCTGCGGTATCAGCAAATCGAATCGTTGACAGATTATCTGCTTGTCTCGCAAAGCGAACCGTTCATTGAGCATTATTCGCGGCGGTCAGATGAAGGATGGCATTATGAATTGTGTGCGGGATTAACAGGCGAATTGCAGATTGCTTCGCTTGATTGTCAGTTGCAGGCCGCAGATGTTTACGAGAAAGTGAGCTTTGCCGCCTGAGATATTTTTTATGTGGTGGAACAAGAAAAAAAAACCTGATCTCACGCTCAATCCGCAGGATACTGAGTTACTCAAAACTCCCCATACGGCTTATCAAAATCCAAATTCATTTCTTGACCCGGAAGTTTTAGCGCGTATTTCGTCGCTGGAAATCCTCGCTCGCACTGTCGTTGAAGGTTTTATCTCCGGTTTACATCGTTCGCCCTTTACGGGTTTTTCGACGGAATTTGCCGAGTACCGACAATACATGCCGGGCGATGATTTGCGGTATCTGGATTGGAAATTATTGGGGCGGACTGATCGTTACTATATTAAAAAATATCGCGCCGATACGAATACTCGTTTTTTCCTGCTCGTAGATTCCAGCGGCTCCATGAAATACTCATCCGGGGCAGTTAGTAAACTGCAATACGCCAAAATGCTGGCGGCTTCGCTGGCCTATCTGGTCAACAAACAAAATGATCCGGTCGGGTTATTAGCTTTTGATGAAACGATTCGGGTGCAGGTTCCGGCGCAGAGTCGCGCCGGACATTTACGCACGATCTTTGGCAATCTGGAACAACTCAATCCAGGCCATGAAACGCAATTATCGAAGAGCCTGCACGAAGCCGCCGACCGCATCACGAAACGCAGTGTCGTGATTATCATCTCGGATTTTTATGACGACGCCGAGGCCTTGATTGAGGCGATGCAGCACCTGAGTTTTAAAGGCCACAACGTGATTGCGTTTCACGTCCTGGATAAAAATGAAATTGAGTTTAACTTCGATGAATCTGTCCTGCTGGAAGATTGCGAAACTGCCGAGCAATTGCACGTGCTACCCGATGTGTTAGCCGAAGGTTATCGTGCGACGTTTCAAAAACACCTTGACCGTGTGCGCGAAGGAGCGATCAACAACCGTGTCGAGTATGAATTATTGACGACGAATAAACCGCTTGATTACGCGCTATTTTCGTTTTTATCACGACGGATGAAGTAAATAGTTGAGCGATGAGATTGGGTTTTCAATGCATAGAAATTATTCGCAAATATTTATTACGCTAATTCTGCTTTTCAGTTTTATTCCGGTTGCTTCTAGTCAAACTAAAAAGAAATCTCCAGCTAAACAATCACTGAGCCAGGTAACTCCGATGGACGATGAAGATTATGCCGTCTATGCGGCTTTGTTGAATGAGTTTTACGGCAGCAAAGCCATTGCGCTGGAAAGAGAAGCTTCCGGTTGTACCAGCATCGGCAGCAACAAAGAAGGCGAAAATTCGTGGCAAAAAAGCCTTGATGGTTTGCCGCAAAAACTAACCAGACTGAGTCCGAAAACCATTACTGATTTCAAAAGTAAATCCCGTCTGTGTCGTACCCTCGAAGCGAAATTTAATTCGTTGGTCAGGTTGATTAGTAAGCAGGAACGCCGGACAATTTTTTCAGACAAAGATACGCGCAAGGCTTGGGCGGGTTTTTACAAAAAATTCCCTGGCTCGTCAGGTTACATCATTGTTTCAAGCATTGGTTTCAATGAAGACCGTTCACAAGCGTTAGTTGATTTTACGAACAAATGTGGCGATAAGTGCGGCACCGAGCAATTTGTTTTATTAACCAAAGTGAACGGCGGCTGGCGCGTCAGCGCGAAACATAAATTGTGGGAGCTTTGAGCTTGAAAACCTGCGGGTAGCTTATGTCGTTTCTTTCACCATTATTTCTCCTTGGTCTCGCGGCGATTGCCGTGCCGATTATCGTACATCTGGTACGCCGCACACGGGCGAAAAAAATTGAGTTCCCTTCGTTGATGTTTGTGCGCCAGGTGCCGCAACGCACGATTCGGCGCAAACGGCTGATCAACTGGTTATTACTGGCGTTGCGCTCGCTCGCGCTGCTGTGTCTTGTATTCGCGTTTGCGCGTCCGTACCTCAACAGCAATGCGGCGGAAACGTCTGGTCGGGCGAAAACCAGTGTCATCCTGCTCGACAATTCGTTCAGCATGAAATACGGCAAACGCTTTGAGCAGGCGAAGACCAAAGCTCGTGCGATCATCAACGAAGCTGGTAGTAATGATCAAATCGCGCTCGTGACTTTCGGACAGGGTTATGAAGTGCTGAGCCGCTTCACGAATGACAAAGCTAAGCTCAATTCATTGCTTGATAATGCGCAGGTGGGGCTGGGCGCGACGGCGTATACACAGGCCTTACGCGGCGCAGAAGAGTTGATGAAAGAGGCGACAACCGCCGGTCGCAATATTATTTTGCTGTCTGATTTCCAGGCGGCGGGCTGGAATCCGGCGGACGCGACTTATCGTCTCAGCAATGACATTAAGCTCATCAATCAGGATGTAGGCGAAGCGGATGCGCCCAACCTGGCCATCACCGAAGTCAATGCGCAAGCTGTCGTTTATCAACAAAAATATTCCAACAAGCTGACCGCACGGATTGCCAATTTCAGCGACGAGGCCCGCGACAGTATGCAGGTTGAATTTCAACTCAACGATCACGTCGTCGAAAAACGCCAGGTCAAAGTTGCGGCGCGGGAAACATCCCTGATTGAATTTACTGATTTCAATTTGAATGAAGGCGTGAATCGCGGCGTGATCGAAATCACTGATAATAGTTTCGATGCCGACAATAAATTTTATTTTACGCTGCACCGCGAAACGCAGGGCCACGCCTTAGTCGTCGAATCCGCCACGCGCAGTCGCAACGAAAGCTTGTATTTACGAAATGCCCTGACGACGGGCGATAACCTGCCATTTGCCCTGACGATCAAAACTCCGGCTTCTGTCAATCCCGGCGATTTAACCGGCTACAAAGTGATAATTCTGAACGATGTCGAAAACGTTAATCCGGCGCTGTCTGAGAATTTAAAATCCTTCGTCGAAAAAGGCGGCGGCTTGATTATTGCGGCGGGTCGGCACGTAGACGCAGCTTCATTCAACGAAGCCTTCAAGCAAATTTCGCCAGTCATATTAGGCGAAGCCGTGCAGCCCAAAGGCGATTACGTCACGCTGAGCGACATTAAAACCGATCATCCGGTGTTTGATGTTTTCCGGCAAAGCGGACGCCTGGCTGCGGCTCGCGTGTTTGGTTATCGGCGCGCCACTCCCAACGAAAAATCATCGGTGCTGGCGCGGTTTGAAGACGGCACTCCGGCGCTGATCGAATCGTCATTCGGACAAGGCAAAGTTTTATTGTTCACTTCGACGCTGGATGCAAGCTGGAATGATTTGCCGCTCACGCCGCTGTATTTGCCGCTGGTTAGACAGATGACGCGTTACCTGGGAGAACGCGAAAGACAGGCCTGGAATTTAGTGGGGCAAACATTTACGGCGCAACCCGGCAAAGACGGAGTCGTTCCCGCCGTTGATGCCCCCGGCAATACACGAGTCACCGAACGCAATCAAACTGCCAGCGGAGAATTAATCATCAACGCGAAAGAAAACGGATTTTATCGCCTGCGCTATGCTGACCATTCAGATTTTGCAGCGGTGAATTTGGACGACAAAGAATCCGATTTGACGAAGCTGACGATGGACGATTTCACGACAGCGGTAACAGGCGCAGATGCCAAAGGCAATCTGACGGCGGCACAGGCAAAGCTCACCGACGAAGAGCGCGAAGCCAAACAGCGCGTCTGGTGGCCTTTGCTGATCGCAGCATTATTGTTGTTTGTCACGGAAGCTGTGTTATCGAGAAGGACCAGGATGGCGCGAGTGATCGGGTAATGGCAAAAGGCACAAATATCATTCATCTCATTCGTGAGAAAGTTCGGAATCAGGAATATGAGGTTGCTGCTCCACATTTTTACGAAGAGTTAAGAAATGATGGATTGATCTTTACTGACATTGAGGTAGCTATTGCTACAGGGCAGATCGCCCAAACTTTTACCCATGATCCACGCGGAACAAGATATGAGATCATTGGCGAAGCAACGGACGGCAGAATGATTACTATTATTTGTCGGATCAAATTGTCAGGCACTCTCTTGTTTATTACAACCTGGGCATTAGAATAGCGTTATGAGCAATGAAAATTACAACTACGGTGAATGCCATGTCTGTGGCGAGCAGATGACGGAAAAATTTGTAAAAATGGACTTCTGGATCAAAGGCAATTTGCTGGTCATTGAAGATGTGCCCGCAGGTGTTTGCCCACAATGCGGAGAGAAAATCGTGAATGCCAAAGTTGGAAAACAACTTTCTGCTATCCTTGAGAACTCCAATGGTAAACAAGTCGCTCGAAATATTACCGTTCCGGTTTATCAGTTCCTGCAAAAAGTAGCCTGAGCTTCTGGGAACGCATTTTGTTAGCTCCGCCTGAAAACCTATCCCTTTGAAGGAGGCTGCCTTTGTACCTCTCACGTTTATTTATTAAAAATTATCGTTCAATCAAAGAACTCGACCTCACGTTTGCCAGAGGTGAAAATGGCTTGACCGACAGGAACGTGGAAGGACGAACGAAGATAGCGCGGATGATTGGTTAACGAGAACATTCCATATTAAGGGCTTCAATCAGACTGGGTAAAAAACTGTGAAAAAACTCTATACTTCCTCACAACATAGAGCGTATATACGCATTCGGCAGGCGGATGAACAACATCGCAAACGGGTACTTGAAAAGCGCAGGCTAAGTCCAAGGTATGTTGAAAGAGCGAAGCGTGAAATCTTAATGAGAAGACTAGCGCGAATTACGCCTGTTTATATAGAGGCACCAGAAAACTTTTCGTTCATTGAGAACTCCAATCAGTTCAATAACTTTCTAATTCAAGTGCATCACGCGCTCAATGAACACAAGAGTATTGAGGTTGATCATCGAAATGTAACATTGCAAACGCCCGAAGCGCTCACAACATTTTTGAGTGTGTTGGCTGACCCAAAGCACCAGGATACGCGACAGCAAGGTTATCTCCCTCAAGATCCTAATCAGCGTCAGATGTTCTTTGATTCAGGTTTATGTGATTATTTAAAGTTAAATACGGCGGTAAAACTACCCCGTCCATCGGGCAATATTCAACGGCGGAAAAATTTTAAGGTGGAGCCGAAAACAGCTTATGATTTAAAGCAGTTTGCCATGAAATCACTTTATGGCCAGGATCGGCGCCACCAGCCGCTTTACAATACTTTCATCGAACTTATGGCAAACACTCATAACCATGCTGGCGGTAACTCTTCGAAAGAAAAATGGCTTGCCTCTGTTTATTGCCAGCCCGAACAAGGGCGAACCTGTTTCACTTTTGTGGATACCGGGGTCGGCATTTTTAGGAGTGTTAGTGAGACAATGGGCAGAATGAAAAAAATGGCTATAATGCTTGGCATAAGAAATAATCAGGATTTTCTCAAAAAGTTGCTAAACGGCGAGTTGAAATCAAGTACGGGGATGGAGAATAGAGGCAAGGGGATTCCAATGATAAGTCAGCTTGCACGTGAAGGGAAAATTGAAAATCTTATAGTTATCACAAATGATGTATGGGCAAATGTCAGCCAGGGAGACTTTCGATGGCTGGATAAAGAGTTCCCAGGTACGTTATGGTATTGGGAAGTAAGTAAAACCGAATCAACTATTTGAGGTTAGCGTATGAATATTCAACATAACTCAGTTAGTCAAGTGCAACCTTCTGATATTTTACCTCACCCTTTTATCAGTATCGCCAGAGATTTTTCACCTTATACAGGTGCGCGTTATCGAACAGATGGACCAGGCTCTGGCCAAGAGTTTAGAGAAGACATTTTAGAACCACGCTTTTTGCAAGCGTCAGAGCAGGGACAAAAACTGCGCATCAATCTTGATGGGACTGAAGGATATGCGACTTCATTTTTGGAGGAGGCGTTCGGCGGCTTAGCGCGTACATATGGCGTGCAGCGTGTTTTAGATCATTTGGAATTTCAGTCGTTGGATGAACCATTATTGACCGATGAAATTGAAAAATATATTAGGGACACTGCTGGGCGGAAATAAGGTCTGGTTTTATGTTGTTTTCCTGGTAGGACTAGCGTCTGGGCTTTTGATAAAGCAAAAGCTGCCGATTAAATTTAAGGAAGAGGTTGACATCATTCCGATTCTGCAACTGATTGTCACGCTGATTGTCGCCTTTCTTATCACACATTACGGAAAACAGAAGGCTGATGAAAAGCGGGCCGAAAAAGACCTTATCATTGAGCAGCTAAACGATTGCCGAAAAAAGTGTCGAGAAGTCTTCGATGAATTCTCTGGCTGTTGCGATGAACGGCAAGCCAATGCCGAGCAACAAAAGCTCCTCAAGCAGGGTGTACGAGATTTTGCCAACCACCTTTCTGCTGTTCGCCGCTTGATTGAGCATTCGGGAGACTCCGAAGGATTGGTGCAGCAATGGCAGGAGTTACAAAGTCGTTACTTCACCTTCAAAGCCAAAATTACTGATTTGAATTGGGTGAAAGACTTCACGAATCCGGCGACTCGCAGTGCCGCTGAAACGGCTTGGAGAGAGGCTGAATATCAGTTGACTAAACTTATATTCGAGGTCAATCGGTTTTGAATAAAGTCGCGCAACGTAGCAACAGTTAAGGAGTTTTGCCTTGTATCTCTCAAGTTTATTTATTAAAAATTATCGTTCAATCAAAGAACTCGACCTCACGTTTGCCAGAGGTAAAAACGTTATTGTTGGCAGGAACAATGCGGGCAAGAGCAATGTTATTCGCGCCATTGATCTCGTGCTGGGCGAATATTCGCCGACGTATACGAAATCTGAAAACGTTACCGAAAGTGATTTTTATGCCTGGCGTGAGGATTCGTCGGGCAGCCCGGTGACGCAAACGGCGAACGATATTTACATCTGGTGCGAGTTGCGCCGTGATGTCGGCGAAGCGCTGAACTACGATGAAATGTATAGGGCGAATTCGCTGGTGATTTATACGCGGCTTGAAGGCTGGACAGTTGATAACAAGCCCATCAAACAACCGGCGCGTATTTCTCAGCATGCTTTGCCGGAGGCTTACGAGGCGATTTTTGATCTCAACGAAGACAATGCCGACCGCGACTGGATTGTGACGCGGAAACGAGAATTGCAGCCGCTCGAAAAACAATTCGACGACAAATATCATTTCGCTTTTGCGTTTCGTGCGACCAAAGACGAATTTGGGCGCATCAACAAAGACATGCGGTTTTTATACCGCGAAGACGAATTCAGCGACTGGATTCTGGCGTTCCGTGCGCCGATCAGAAACGAATTATTGCAGAGCGCGATCATCCCGGCTTTCCGTGATCCAAACTCGCAACTCCGGCTCAATAACTGGACGTGGTATGGCAAGTTGATGCGGCATTTGACCGCCGGGCGGGAAGGCGCAATAGAATTGCAAACTGCCATCGAACAGGTCAAAAATGTCGCGGACAAAATCTTTGCCGAAGCGAAAGACCAAACTACCGCCAGCACACTTGAACTCGTGTTCCCGGAAACGGAATTGCATTTTCAATTCAATACGGAAACCCGCGCTGATCTTTACAAGAGTGCCGCGCTGTACGTTGATGATGGTTATAAATCGCAGCTTGCGGACAAAGGCTCTGGCATTCAGAGCGCCGTGATTCTGGGGCTTTTTCAATATTACACCCGCGCCGTCAACACGCTGACTTCGGCGCTGCTCTGCATCGAAGAGCCGGAGCTTTTCCTGCATCCGCACGCCCGCAAAGTGATCAGTAATCGCCTTGATAATTTCCTCGACGGCAATAAACATCAGGTCATTCTCTCGACGCATAGCGAAGAATTTATTCGCTCCACCGTGGACGATTTGCACGTGGTGCGGATTCGCAAAGACCACGGCGAAACCAAAGCCGCGACCGTGGGCCTCAATGAATTCAGGCAATTGCTGATTTTTGAGCAGCAAAACGAATTGTTCTTTGCCGATAAAGTGATTGTGTGCGAAGGCTTCAACGATTTTATTTTGAAAGCTGTCGCCAGAGAAATGTTTCCCGGTCAGTTGGAAGAGCAAAACATTTCCGTCATTTCTGTAGGCAACAAAAGCTATCTCAGCCAGACAGTAAATCTCGTCCTGAAACTCGGCATCAAATGTTTTGTCTTCGCCGACTTTGAATATTTGCTGCGCGACAATCTGGACACCGCGACCATTTACGGAGCCGCGCCGCAGGAAAATCTGCTCAGCCTCAGCGATGAATTTTTCAATCAGGAGTGTACGTTTGGCGCCACCGGAGCCAAAGCCCGACAGTTCATTGAAAAGCTCCGTTCACAAATTAAAGAAGTTGATGAAGGGGCGTTTTACACCGCGAAATCCGCCGCTCAGATCGGTCATCCAAATATCCAGCAGGTGCTGGATCGTCTGCGCAGCAACGGCGTCGGCATCCTCAGCGGGGAACTCGAAAATCTGTCCCGCGATTATGCGCTTCTGTCGCCGTTGGACAGCCTTTCATTGGAGAAAATTTACACGCTCAATCAACGATTGATGAAGGGAGAAAAGATGTCTGATTTTCTGCTGACGAGTGAACTGGAAGATTTCTTTAAAATTGTGTTTGAGCGGTAAAAATAAGCGGCTGCGAAGGCATTGCCCTGCCACCTTTTCGCGCTCGTTCGTGGTATAATTGCTGCTTATTACCAGACAGCAATTAACCAGTAGACGGATTCCGCGCGCATGCACCTTTCCCATCTCGAAGCCATCAATTTTCGCAATCTTTCCGGCGCGATAGATTTTTCTCCCGGTCTCAATGTGATTTATGGGGCGAATGCGCAGGGCAAGACGAACTGGCTTGAAGCGGTTTACATGCTGGGCACAACGAAATCTTTCAAAACTTCGTTACCGAAAGAATGTATTAATCACAAGGAACAGGAAGCGATTTTGCGCGGCACTATCAGCAGCGGCAATCTCACCAAAGACCTGCAATTACTGCTGACGAAAACCGTCAAACAAACATTTGTGAACGGCAAACGCGAGGCAGTGACGCGTTATTTGGGAGTTTTGAACGCGATTGCTTTTACCGCTGATGAAATGGAAGTTGTGCGCGGCGGCCCGGAAAATCGTCGGCGTTTTGTAGATCGCGGTCTGGTCAGCACGCTGCCGTCGTATTTGGGGACGCTCGCCGAATATAATCGTGTCCTC
>JANMKB010000247.1:0-4517 GCA_031371805.1 Blastocatellia bacterium
CGCCTCAAGGATTGGCACGCTTGAATTTGCTTCGAGGCTCTCATCATCAAAATCAATTGCCTCGTTATCGTCGCGATTGAAAGGCTGATTGATTTCCAGCATCTCCGCGCTGGCAAATGATTCCTGCTCGCTGAAATCGAAGGCCTGAGCCGCTGCGGACGAGACCTGATAATTTGCTACCAAAGGAGTCGGTGGTTTGGTCACGGATTTTAAGCCGACCGGACCTGTGGCTTTCGACTCAGACAAGTTGGGTGCCTGCTGTAATTCAGCTTGCGGTTGAATTTCCTCCTGCACTTTTGCCGTTTGCATAAAGGAGTTGCTGACCGAGAGCGGCTGCAAATAAGTGGCCCGATTAATCCGGCTGATCGCTGCTTCCACAATCGGATTCCGCTCTGGCTGGGTCGGTTGCTGGTGGCGCGATTTTGGCTTAATCGGTGGCTCCATTTCCTCCGCTCGCTGGTCACGGATTTCCTGCAGGCGAGCATTAAGTTTTTGCTTCCAGGCTGGCAGTGGCACTTCAGGCTCATTTAATTTAGTTTGATCTTGCATCATTTTCGGTGGCTGTTTGGGAAAGCGAATCAGGGTCGCGTCTCCGGCGTTGGATTTGAAGCGAGTTGTTGTCGCGGTACTGTGCACAGGGCTGTGATTAATAGACGAAAGCTGATGGTTGCGGCGTTCGCGCCATGAATCAATTCGTTGCAGCACATTGTTATGACTACAACTCCGACAAATTACTGTCCCGTTCAATAATTCCTGCTCGCATTTTTCACAAATCATCATAATCATTTTCGGTTAAGTGTCAGTAACCAGTGGTGAGGCGACTGACAAAGGGGCTTTAAAAAAAACTACGAACTGATGGCTTCATCAATCGCTGCTCGCAATAACTGCGGCGAGCGGGTGGGGCTAAAGCCACGAATTTGCCGCACCAGATTTCCTTTCTTATCAAACACAAAAGTTTGGGGGAGTGCGCCTGTGCGGTCAAACCCAAGAAACATTTCCTCGGAAGAAAATCCGATGCGATAGGCAATCTTGAAATCCTTTGCCATGCTGAAAACCGCTGCGAGGTTTTTCAGCGCTGGGTTCGCTCTGTTTGCTTCGTCAGGGTCTTCCACGGAAAACCCAACGAACTCTACGCCTTTATCCTGGTACTCATTGTGGGCGGCAACCAGATCAGGAATAGATTGTCGGCAGGGGCCGCACCACGTCGCCCAAAAATCAATCACGACCACTTTGTCTTTGCCGACGGTTTCGGCCAGCGTTGATTTTTTCAGCTTTCCTTTTTGATCAAACAGCAATAAATCGAAATCAGCAATTTGCCTGGTCTCAGTTCTGAACACCGGTGCTTGTTCCGGCTTTGACATAGCTTGCGAAGCAACGCTTTGTTTGAGCGTAAACACGCTCACTAAACAGATCATCAGCCAGAAAATTTGCAATAACGATTTCGCCATGCTGAGTTACTTATGATTCCAACGCTTTATCAATACTTGCGCGCAATTTTTTGGGCGCGATAACCGGATGAAAACCCTTGATGTGCTCAATGAGTGCACCATCTTTGCCAAAAATGAAAGTTTGTGGAATCGCGCCTGTTCGATCAAACGAAGTGAACATCTCTTCCGGTGAAAAGCCGACGTGATAATTGATTTTGAAATCTTTCGCCATGCTGTTGACCGCTTCCTTGTTCTTTTGGTCAGGATATTTCCTGTTTCCTTCCGTTGGGTCTTCCACCGAAAGTCCGAAAAATTCCACGCCTTTGTCCTTATATTCGTTTTGCGCCGCAATTAAATCGGGAATAGATTGTCGGCAGGGGCCGCACCACGTCGCCCAAAAATCAATCACAACCACTTTGCCTTTGCCCACGGCTTGCGAAAGCTTCAGGGGTTTCAAATTGCCATCAGGTTGATAAATCTGCAATTCAAAATCTTTTAGTTCTTTGTAGCTGCTTTTGGGCGCAGCCTGCGATGTTTCTTTGGGAGTTTCTCTGGCTACCTGTTTATTCAATGTAGACCCCGAACACGCGGCAAGGAGCGCGATGAGTAGCAGCAGAAATGTCCACATAAACAACTGACGAGTGGTTTGCATTTAGACCTCAATCGGATGAATCTCAGCGATAAAAAATTTCGACTTCCATCATAACGGTTGCGTTGCGAAGTGACAACAGAATCTGGCGGGGATTCAGGGTTTGGGATTCAGGATTCAGGGCTTGTTTCCACTGCATAGCTCAAATCATAAGCCCTAAATTCAAAATCCCCGGTATCCTCGTCCTGACACTCTTTTATCTTACCGTCTTCTTTGCTTGGTATTTTGAATGAAATCCGGTCTGACCGTTCCGGCTCCGAGATTAGCGATTTCGGTACACTGATTTGAAATCAGATAAGAACGCACCAGCGATTGCAATCGCACACTTCGACCACTGGTGAGATGTTCGGCCAAGGTCAGCATGCGAAACCACGCTGATTCCAGTTGATCCGCCAGCCGCGAAATTTTGTGTGATGTCATAAGGGACAGCGACCGCCTCCACTCCCAGCCGCGCAAATACCGACAAATAACGCGCCGTAGCCAAATCAGGACATAACAATCTGCGCTTGCCAATTTTCAGTTCGATGCCCAGCAACGTGTGCAAAACTTCGACGACGGCGGGCTTGGTCGCCGCCTTAAGCTCGTACTTGCGCGTCCGCATTGTCAGAATGTGATCGCGGTAAATGATGGCAATTTGCTGCTCCGCAAGCAGTCTTTCAACCTCAGCCGCCACTGCGTCTGCTTTGATTGCTTTCGGATGAGCATTAAGTTTTTCATTAATATCAATTATCTCAGCCATAACCAGTACAATATAAGACTTGTGCAAAAAAAGGTAGCCAGCGCAGAGAATAACGTGACCCCTGCCGCGAGCGATAACCAGTAAATCGAAATTAATTTTCCTCTGCCCTCTGACAGCCTTCATAGAGCCTGTGGTGTAAGCCTGTCCAGCTCATTATTGCTGTCAAACATTCTCTGCCGATTTTGTTTGCCGCCAGAAAATAGTGAGCCATTTCCTTATGTGTCGCTAAAATTTGAGGTTGTCGTTGACCGTGAGTAATTACGATCCGGAGCGCTTGATGATTTCACTTCATGCTGCGACCAACTATTTGTACTCACAGCCACCTGTCATTTGGCTGATAGTTTTCGTCTTTCTGTTGCCACTACCATTTGTCAATTTTCAACAACTTTTGCAATCCGTCGTTTATTGAGCCTCGGCTTGATTTTGATTCTGCTGTCCAATCAGGTGCTGGCGACGCCGCAGGGGTGGATGGCAGTCGGCAACGAGCTGAGCGCCGGAATGTCCTTCTGGTGGGGCAACCGCGGCTGGGCGAAAACGTGGGCGCGGTTCATGCCGCCGCAAACCAAACCTGCGGACACAAAGGGCTGGGACGGCAAAGGCACACCGCCCAATACGCCGCCTGAGCCAACCCCGCAGGAAAAACAAAGTGACCTTGATGTGAAAGTCAGCAAAATTGAAATTGCGCCGCGTGATGTGATGATTGCCACAGGCGAAAAAGTAATCTTTGCGGCGGTGGCCTATGATCATAGCGGCGACCACAGCGGCGGCGGTGCAGAGCGGCTACGATTATTATCAATGGAATTCTACTAATTACACCGAAGTGGATGACCCGAATCAGGAACGCGGACAGGCGGCGGGACAGGCCATAGACGGCGGCGCGGGCAGCGGTAATTTTTAATTTGCCGCGCCACTTCTGGCCCTGGATGGACGCGGGGTAGATGTCAATCTGTTCATGATTTACAACTCGCAGGTGTGGCATAAATCCGGCACGACGATGTATTTTGACATTGATAAAGATTACATTCCCGGCTGGAATTTTGGCTTTGGCAAAATTATGACGGCGGGCAGTGGCTTTGTGTTAATTGATGCGGATGGCACACGGCACAGTTACGGCGGCAATACGTGGAATTATGGCGGAACAAATACCGCGCTCCAGGGCTTTGACGGCTACACGAAAGACGGCTCGTTCATCAATTACTACGCTCGCGGCTATAAAGCACAATTTAACAGCACGATTGTCGCGGCCTGGGCAAAGCTACCCAACGGAACGCTCATTACCTACGGCGCTTCCTCCAAACTGGCGGCCTATCCGACCAGTATTACCGATGCGAACGGGAACTACATTACCATTGCCTACGTGGGCAATCAGGGGCCGAATATCAATACGATCACGGATACCTTAGGGCGCGTCATCAGCTTCAAATATGTCCCATTTAATGGTCAGGATGTCCTGGTGGCAGTGACGGCGCCCGGCTTCAACGGCGGCGCGGATCGGGTGCTTGCTCTATTTGCTTACGACTCTGGTAATTTAAGCAATGCCGGAGCGTATTACGGTTTTAGTGGCGTGACACCACGAGTGCTGAACAGTACCCCGACTAGGCTCAAAGCAATTTATTATCCGGCGACGAATACGGGCTATTGGTTTGGCGATGCGGATTCGCATTCACCGTATGGGATGATCCGCAAAGTCAGTGAGCGCCGG
>JANMKB010000262.1:0-3892 GCA_031371805.1 Blastocatellia bacterium
CGACCGAAACGCCGGAGCAAAATTCGCGGCGCAAATTATTACGCAACACGGTGCAATTTACTCTGTTCGGCATTGCGTTAATTGCGCTGGCAGGTGTGATCCGTTTGAATCAACCCCGGGCTAATGCTCCGGCAAAAGATATTCCCGACACTCAGCCTGAGAGTGCTGCGGCAGCGAAATTAAATACTGCCCCGGAAGCGGTTGCCGCCCTGCCGCTGCCAGCTTCGGCCCCTGGCAGGAATGAAAACATAGAACCCAAAAATTCCCAACCGATAGCTTTATTTTCCGCTGCAGTGGTTGCCAGAGCGATGAATAAACCCGTCCTCTCTGTCGCCATCCCACGCGTCAAAAATGAGCCGCCACGTAAAATAATTGCAGTGGCCGCTCCATCAGGCGAGGTCGCTCCGATTGATGAAGCGCTTCCTAAAAAACTAGCGGCACTGATTAAAGCTCCAACTGCTCAGGATGTAACGGCTAAAAAAGCAGCTGAACCTAATCTGGAAATTGAATCAGGCGCTGCCAGTCTGAATGCTAAAATTGGCTTATTGACGATTAAAAGCTATGTCCCGGCGCGTGTTTATATTGATGGAATTTTTTCCGGGGTCACGCCGCGCAGTATGAAATTGCTGACCGGAGATCATGCCATTACCCTGATGGCAAATGGCTATCAGGAATATTCCCGTATGGTAACAGTGAAGGGGCAGCAACAAATTGGGATTCTGGCGGCGATGAATAAGAAATAAACTGGTGGTCGGTGGTCGGTGGTCGGTGGTCGGGTTTTAAATCCTGATCACTCACCGCTCGTCAAACTGTTTGGTGCGCTCTTCGGTCACGCTGTAATACGTTTGGCTGCCTTCGGAAAGTGGCAGGTTGGCTGTCCGTGGGGTGGGAACCTGTTTTAGAAGTTGGGCCAACGGTCCCGGCGCTGCTTTTTTTGGCGCCGTATCAATCAGCCTGAGCAATCGCTTCACGATCACAACCAGTGCAATTAACCCGCCAATGCCAAAGAAAAGACCCGGCGGAGGTCCGTGCTGGCCCTGAAAAATCAGCGACAGAAAGATCGTTCCCAGCGTGATAATCAGCAGTCCAAGAATGCTGATCGCAGAGGTAATTTTCAGCACGGTTGAGGGTTCAATGTGATTGGCTACTTCTCCGGTCGCAACCTCGCTAATAATTGAACGCGCCCGTTCCAGCGCCACCAAATTGCTCCCGCAACGATTGCAAAATTTCTGACCACGCGAATTTTCAGTTCCACAATCCGGGCAAAACATAATGATTCCTCAAACTAAAAAATGTTACCGATAAAAAGATGCTGACCACACCTTAACAAGCTACGTTTGAGCCTGAAAGCAAGTTCCGCTTTTATTTAAAATTCACTTTGACGAGATTGGCAGTTTTGCCATTAATAGTCACCGCTAAATCAACTTCGCCTTTGCCCTGCAAACTTTTCGCCAGCAGAATATTCAGTTGATCCACACCCGGAAAGAAATTCTGAGCGCCTGCATATTCAATTGGCAGAATCACGCCGCCAGCCGTCGCAGTTGCCACCAGAGGTTTGCGGTGACCACGAATTGCCGTACCGTAAAGCAATAAATAAAGCTTGTCGTAACTCTGATTCAGATCAATTGCCACCGTTCTTAAGCGCACTCCGTTCGGATCGTTCGGGTCTTTTTCCGCCAGCAGTGGCGAGTAGGTGGAAACATCATTTTTGATAATTTGCAGGATCGCAGCGGCGGCTCCACTGCCGTCCTGATTCGCGGAAAAAATCGCTGGCGCAAACGAATCAATTTTGATTGCGCCCGAACTCGCTACAGCATTATTAATTTTAACGATGACGGCTCCGTAACCGCTTGCTGATCCGGTCGGAACTAAAAAATTGACCTGTAAATTGCCTGCATAAAATAACGGCGACAAGCGCTCGACGCCTTTGCTGTCACGAATTGTCACGGTAGTTCCACCCAAACTGGTGGGCAATGGTAAGGCCGAAGGGAGATACGTTCCGTTTGCTAATCCATTGCCAAAAGTCGCAACGATTGAGTCCGGCGCAACTCCCGATTCGCGGTCATAACTGGCAGCGGAAACTGTGCCGAGCGGTTTCGGAGAACTGGCATTTATCAGGCGAAAAACTTTGCCGCCATTCAAATCACAAACCAGAATTTCACCGCCTTCATCCTCGCCAAAAGACGACAGCGAAGTATTCAGATCGGTATCAATTAACAATGAATTTTGGCCGTCTTTCAATTGAAAAATTTCGCCTGTGCAATAATCGCCATAAAGATAAGCGCCCTCAGGAAAAGTAAAACGTGCGCCGCGATAAACGTATCCGCCCGTCACCGAACAACGCCCGGAGCCTTGTGGATATTGAAAAATCGGCGCGGTGTAATTACCTGGCGTGCAGAGCGTTGGATCATTATTCGTGCAACGATTCCCTTCAAAAACACGCCAGCCATAATTACCACCCTTCGTCACGATGTCTATTTCTTCAATCGCATTTTGTCCGACATCTCCCGCGTAAAGTTGTCCGGTCAAATGATCAAACGACCAGCGCCAGGGATTGCGCAAACCAAGTGCAAAAATCTCATCCCGGCCTGGCACACTACCGGCAAAAGGATTATCTGGCGGGATGCTATACGGCAAAGCGCCAGTCGTGTGGTCAACATCAATTCGCAGCATTTTGCCAGTCAATTCTTCAATGTTTTGCGCCCGGCTGCCAGGATCGTTGGCGCTGCCACCATCACCCATCCCGATATACAAATATCCGTCCTGCCCAAACTCAATCATCCCGCCGTTATGATTGGCAAAGGGTTGCGCAATGGTGAGCAAAATCTTTTCCGTAGTGTCCGCTACATTACGGTTCCCGGTTGAGACCTGATATTCGGCAATGGTCGTCGCGCCGTCGCCGCTGCGTGTGTAGTTCACAAAAAAGCGACGATTATTTTTGAAGTCGGGATGAAAGACCAGGCCGAGCAGGCCCCGTTCGCCGCCGGAGCTAATTCTGGTACCGATGTTAAGAAAATCGGTGGCAGTCGCGGCTTCTGGCTGAAGAACTTTAATCTTCCCGGTTTGCTCGACAATGAAAATCCGGTTAGTGCCATCGTGGGCACTGGTCGCCAGCACTGGCGCGGAAAGCCCTGTCGTTACTGGCTGAAGTTGAATTGCCGAATTTTGCCCGTAGGCACAAGCCGAGAGTAATAACACATAACAAAAAATAATCCTTTTCATCAGTCAACCTTTCTTCCCACGAAAGTTAATGAAAAAGGGCAAAGATTTAGGTTCGCGTTCTTTCGCATCGCAAGTCTAAAGTAGCTCTCTGCTCTCACCAACGCGGCGCGTCACGCGTTGCCGATCAAGATATTCGAGCAGCGGGATCGCAAATTTACGCGAAACTCCGGTCAGGTCTTTAAAAATACTAACATCAATTTTCGTGCCCTGCTCAGCCTTATATTTTTGCAGATTCGACTTTAGGTTTTCCAGGGACTGGCGATGAAAAACCAGTTCGCCCACTTTCACCAGATCGCCGCTGTTGATAAGCATTTGCGCGAAACGTTGCGCCCGCGCCGCATCAATCCCAAATTGTGGCGCGGCCTGTTTCAGCGCCTCATCCAGTGAAATCGGCTGCAATCCGGCTTGTAAATATACCGCCGCCAAATGATCTTTCGCGGCTTGTTCTTCGGACGAAAGCGCGATGCGATGCGTCGCCAAACGGAGCAAATCTTTTTCGGCGACGACTTCGTTCCGTTCTGCCAAACCGGCAATCACCGCACGGAAAATTTCAGCGGGTAATTTGGCAAAGATTTTCTCGCGTACCTCTTCACGCGCAAGGCCGGATTCCAACGGAGCTTTCTGGTGAAAACTCTTCAGCAACTCACGCACTTTTTTGGCAAGCGCTTCA
>JANMKB010000265.1:0-3477 GCA_031371805.1 Blastocatellia bacterium
CATTACTTCGAGCGGGCTTCTGCCGTATGCCTATTGAAATGTCAGACGCGGTACTTTTTTTAGATTAAGTGTGTAAATGAGCGGGTAAGCCATCATGGGCATGTTCGACGATATGATGTTCCTTACCTGATTCGTCAGCCGGGTCAATATGAATGATCACGCTTGAGAGAAACGAGAGTTTATGTAAAAGCTCGTGTTGGACTTTCAGTGCAAGTTGGTGCCCATCGGTAACGGAAAGTTCCGGTCTGACCGCGATATGCAACTCGGCGTGAAGCCGATGACCTAACCAACGCGCTCGCACATCGGTAACATCTTCGATGCCTGACGTTTGCTGGGCAGTTTCTTTTATTTCATTTACTAATTCCGGGTCAACCCCATCCAACAATCTGGTAAAAACGGATTGCGCTGATTCCCAAACAATTTTGAGAATCAAAGCCGTCATCAGTAAACCGATAATCGGGTCTGCCAACGGATAGCCCAGCCAAACGCCAAAGGCGCTTAAAAGAACGGACAAACTTGCAAAACCGTCGGTGCGAGCGTGATAACCGTCGGCGACGAGCGCAGCACTTTCGATCTCCTTACCAACTTTGATACGAAACATCGCCACGCCTTCGTTGCCGATAAAACCGACGATTGCGGCGACGGCGACTGCCCACAAATAAGTTACCGACTGCGGATGCTGAAGTCTTTGGAAAGATTCGTAACCCGCAAAAATTGCGCTGGCTAAGATAGTTAGCACCACAAAAACGCCCGCCAAATCTTCGACCCGCCCGAAACCGTAGGTAAATCGCTTACTCGGTTTCCGCCGCGCCAGCCAGAAAGCAATGCCAAATGGGATTGCTGTGCAGGCATCGCCCAGATTATGAATTGTATCGGCAAGCAACGCGATGCTTCCCGAAAAGACGAAAACCACAATCTGAATAATCGTTGTGATAAGCAGACCGATAAACGACCATTTGACCGCCCAAATGCCTCGTTCACTTGTCAGAATGGAGGGGTTTACCGTGCCATGAGTATGACCGTGACTTTCATCGTGACTGTGACCGTGAGCTTGATGCTCGTGACCGTCGTCATGCGAATGATCGGTTTCAGGGGGAAGATCTTGCTCGGACATATAATTAAACTCCCAGTGCTAAACTTTATACTCAACTTTAATAGCCTGCCTCATAAAAAACAAGCAAGTGCTTCACTACTCTTTACGCGGTAAGGTTACAATAAATTCGCTGCCGAGTCCGGGATTGCTTGCTAACGTCACGTTGCCGTGGTGCGCCTCAGCAACCCATTTGACGATGGGTAAACCGAGACCGCTGCCGCCCTCGGAGCGTGTTCGAGTTTTGTCTACGCGATAGAAACGGTCAAAGACGTGCGCGGCGGCTTCGGCGGGAATGCCAATGCCATTGTCGCTGACACGGAGTTGAATTTGTTCTCTTTCGTCGGTGAGTTCAAGGCGAACAGTGCCGCCGTAAGATGTGTATTTGATGGCGTTGTCGAGCAAATTTAAAATCATGCGGCGCAATAAATCTTCGTCGCCTCTAAATTCAATATCTTCGTTGTGGACAAAGAGAACCGCGATATTTTTGCTGACAGCGAGTGTTTGCACCGCACGGCAACATTCTTCGACTAAATCATTTAAATAAATTTCAGTACAAAGTAGTTTATGTTCGCCTGCCTCTGCTCGTGCGAGCGATAACATGTCATCTACGATGCGCGATAAACGTTTCGCTTCGTCGCGCATAATGTTGAGTGTTTCCTGATATTCTCGCGGAGTGCGCGGCTGCGACAACGCAACATCCGCTTCGCCGCGAATGATGGCGAGCGGCGTGCGTAATTCATGCGAAGCGTCCGCTGTGAATTCGCGCAAGCTGTCGAACGAACGATTGACTCGTGCGAGTAAGGAATTAAACACAGTAGCCAGTCGTCCCAATTCATCCTGTTGATTGCGCACCTGCAAGCGTTCGTGCAAATTGTTGGCGCTGATTTGCTCTGCCTGCGCGGACATCGCCGCAACCGGAGCCAGACTTTTTTGCGCCAATAACAATCCGGCGATGCCAGCGATAAGCAACATGGTTGGCAGACTGAAATAAAAAATGCGGCGCAAGTCGCGGAGCTGTTCCATCATCTCAGCGCGACTTTCGGCGACGAGAATAAAATAATTTGTACCCGCTTCGTTGACACGCATCACTGCCATGCGTCCACCGTCAGACCCGAAGGTGTTGATCGTTTGTAGAATTGGTTGATCCGTCAGCTTTGCGGCATTGAGCAACGTCACGGAAGGCTTTTCCAGTTTGATTTCGCTAGTCGGTATGGATTGCTGATCGAAATAACTTGCGCCTAAAACTTCGCGTTCTGTCAGCACCGATAAATAGGTGTGATGTGGTCTGAACTCGACCAGCGTGTGTGCTGTCGCGACGATGGCGTTTCCGTGATTTTCAAGCATTTGCCCCTGAAATCCCGCCGCTGCTGTCAACGCTTTGTCCGTGATCGTGTGATCCAGACGCGCATCAACTTCGCGCCCGATCATCCAATACAACCAACCACTGAAGGCGATCAATAATGCCGCGAAAATCAGCACATACCAAAATGTCAGGCGAATGCGGACACTATTGAACATCGTCGCCACCTCCATTTGCGGTCAGCAAATATCCTGCGCCGCGCCGTGTGTGAATTAGTTGCGGGCTGAAGCCTTCATCAATTTTTCTTCGCAAGCGGCGCACATAAACATCAATCACATTTGAGGCCGGATCAAAATTTTCGTCCCAGACATGCTCCGCAATTTCATCCCGCCCCAGCAATTGCCCGGAGTGCAACACAAAAAATTCCAGCAACGCATATTCTTTGGTGGTGAGATTAATTGGCGCACCACTGCGCGCGGCGGTATGGTTGGCGGTATTCAGCACGAGATCGGAAACCTGCAAAATATCGTTACGCAAGTCGTGCGATTTACGCCGCAACAGCGCACGAACACGGGCTAATAATTCTTTGAACTCGAATGGCTTCACCAGATAATCGTCTGCGCCGCTATCCAATCCAAGTACGCGATCATCTACGTCATCACGCGCTGTCAACATTATGACAGGCGTGCGAATACCTTGTTGGCGTAATTCACTGCACACGGCAAAGCCGTCTTTTTTCGGCAACATGACATCCAGAATAATTACATCGTAATCGCTGATCGCCACGCGATAGAGCGCATCTTCGCCATCCGCCGCAACGTCTACGGCGTAGCTCTGTTCGCGCAACCCTTTGGAAATAAAATGCGCGACACGTGGTTCATCTTCGACTAACAATAACCGCATAGCGTTGTTATTTTGCCAAACCGAAGATGAAAAGGCGATGAGCGAAAGAAATATAAGGGAGGTCGAACTGAATCCATTAACCTGATTGAGAGATAGCTTTCTGTCTGGCTGCCTGCAATTCGGCTTCATTCGTGATGCCAATATTCAGGTCTCGCAACAGACCATCCTGTAAGCTATAAAT
>JANMKB010000547.1:0-12418 GCA_031371805.1 Blastocatellia bacterium
TCAGCTTCCAAGCATTTCAATAATGTCCGCTTTTATTTCGGCTTTTAATTCGTCCGGCTTAATCACTCTCGCATGTTTGCCGTATTGCATGACGAATCGTTTGACGCCATCCAATCCTCTGACCTTCATGCGTAGACAAAATTCTCCGTTGGGCAATTCTTCGCGCTCTTCGGTCGGGTGAAATTTGCCGCGTTCACGCATCCAGCGGGATTGATATTCGTCAAAAATAATTTCTACGGTGTGCTCTTCTCCGCCGCGAATCATGGAAAAGCCGGATTCAAAATAAGTTTTTTGATCAAAATTTTCCGGTGGGGTGAAAGTCTCTTCACTCACTTTCAATTGCCGAATGCGCCCGCAATGAAAGTCGCGGATTCCTGCTCGAAAATGATCCCAGCCGATCAGATACCAGTCGCCTAAATGATTACGCAGGTGCAGCGGATGCACGGTGCGCCATTTCAATTCCTTCGTCGAAGCCGTGTAATATTCCATCTCCAGACACAATTTTTTCTGGATGGCGTGACCGACCTGCGCAAACAATTCAGGCGCCAGATCAGCGGTCGCGGCGGCTTCAAAGGAATGGGCTTCGGTTAAGGCTTCGAGGTCAATCGAAATTTCCTCAGTTAACGCATTGAGAACTTTGCTGAAGGCTTTTTCTACCTGGCTGCCAATCGCCGTACCGCGATATTGATGCGATAATTTTTCAGCCAGGAGTATTGCAATCAAATCACCTTCGGACATCTCTACGGCTGACAATTTATAGCTCGGATCGGTGTAATACCAGCCGCGATTTTCTGGCGAATAGGCAAGCGGAGCGTGCTGCTGGTCGCGCAAAAATTCCATAATGCGTTGAGCCGTTTTGAGGCTGATTTCATACTTCGCGGCAATCTTTGGATTGTTCGGATAGCGTCCCGCCCTGATTTCATGATCAATCCAAAAGAGCCTCGGATGATGACGATAGTGTTCCCGCTGGTTGTTTATTTTCATAACGCGCTCACATAAAATTGCTGACAGAGACACTATAAGCATCTGCACAGTCAGGTAATGTCCTGCCAGATTAATTCTGGAAAAAATTTGTACTAATGGACAATAGCTCCTGTACATCGGGGCAGAGATTTTGACTGTACGGATTTGGCCGAAATGGATTATAGGCGCTTTTGCGGGCAGCGCAACTTAGCCGGGTAGTCCGAAGGCAGAAGCACGCACGCAGTAAGTGTATTTTTGCGCCCTTACTGCGTGCGGGCTTCTGCATCAGGCTTGAAAACTATTGATTGCTCCTTATCTTGCAATCGGTTTTGGGTTGCGTTTGATTTCCTGGAGCAGGTGCTCAATGGCAACTTTGAGCTGAGGGTCGCCTTGTTTGAAGGCCAGTGCCGGATCATCAATAACTTTGATGTCAGGCGCTACACCGTAACCCTCGATGCGTTTGTTACCAGCAAGGTCAGAAAAGCCATGATGCGGGATGCTGACCGCACCGCCATCAATAAACGCAGGACTGTTGGAGCATCCGACGACACCGCCCCAGGTGCGTGTGCCGATGAGTTTGCCCAAACCTGCCTGGCGAAAATACCAGGGAAAGAGTTCTCCGCTTGATCCGGTCGGCCCATTGATGAGCAGGCATTTCGGCCCCTGATGGCTGTAAATTGGCACCGGCGTATCAGCGCCATAACGCACCGCCCAATAACTCAGCAACGGACGGTGCATCATTTCCAGAAAACGATCCGGCGTCATGCCGCCACTGTTCCAACGCTCATCTACGATCAGCGCGTCTTTCCCCATCTGCCCATAAAACTGGCGCGCCAAATCGCTCAACCCTGTCGCCGAAAAATCAGGCAGGTAAACATAACCAATTGTGCCATTGGATTTTCGTTCGACCTCAGCGCGGCGGCTCTCAATCCAGGCGCGATACCGCAAATTCGTTTCGCTGGCTAATGGCGTAACAATTACTTCGCGTGCCTGTTGATCAAGCATTGGTTTCTCGCTGATGGTTAATCTGACTTCTTTGTCCGCTAAGTTTTGGAATGCTGCCCAGGGATCATCGTGAATGTTCAGCGGTACGCCGTTGACTGCCAACAAATAATCACCCTGGTTCACACCCGCCTGAATGAGCGGAGACCGTGCGTCGGCATCCCAGTCTGCGCCTTCATAAATTTCAGCCAAACGGTACGCGCCATCCTGCAAGGCAAAGTCTGCGCCCAACAACCCGACATTTACTTTCGGTGTCTGCTCAACATCTCCTACAAGATTAATTTGCGCGTGCGAAACGCTGAGTTCACCAATCATTTCGCCGATTACATAATTGACATCTTCACGATTCGCACAAGCCGCAAGCATGCCTGAATAACGCTGGCGCATCGCTGCCCAGTCAATGCCATGCATCTGCGGATCATAAAAATAATCCCGGTAAAGACGCCACGCTTCATTGAAAATTTGACGCCATTCTTCACGCCGATTGATGACAGTCGTCAGCCCCGCAACCGTAATTTGTTTGCGCAAAGCACCTGTCGCGGCATCAACCAGATACAGCAATGCACCATTTGTCACCAGCAGCCGCTGACCATCGGCAGAGAGGACAAAATCCGGGATACCCGCAGCGATATTTTTTTCTGTTCTCTTTTCATCTTTAGGATCAAAGACAATTAGTTTGGGCGCTTCTTCATTTTGCGTTGGCAGCCGCACATAAAGCAGCGCCCCATTGGCATTGACCGCCAACGCACCAAAGCGACCGCTCGGAACTGGCAGCAGCACGGCTCTGCGCTCAAAACCCGCAACCTCAATTAAATCCTGGGCAGGTGATTTCAAGACAGATTTTACTGGCGCGGCATTTTTCTCAAGCTTTGGATTAACCGTGAAGACAGGTGTTTCGGTGCGACTAAGCGTTTTGTCATTGACGATGCTGGTCCAGAAATCAGTTGGGCTGTCAGCCTGCGACGGAATATTTAAGGGTGATTTTGCGACTTCGTTACCAATGCTGATGACTTCGGTTTTTCGGTTTGCCAGAGCCAGCGCGGCTCCTTTTAATTTTGGTTCATTGCGCAGCGGGACAGCCATCAGGGCCTGTGTTCCGGCATAAATAAATGTGTTGATTTCATCGCCGAAGGTTGGGCGAAAAGTGCGACTGCTTTTGTAATAAAGAAAATCTCCCGCCCGATCAAAGACTGGTGCTGCATCGTTGTACCGACCACTTGTCACCTGATATTTTTGGTCGCGCTCAACGTCATAAAGCCAGATGGCGCTGATAGGCGTTTTGCCGTTTCCTTTGGCATACGCCAGCCAGCGACTGTTGCGTGACCAACTCACTTCCGGCACGCGATTCCAAGCCGCACTGAACGGATCCGTTTCGATCAGCTTTGTTGTCCCGCTCAATAAATTGTGTAAATAGATTTGTCCGGCACGATTGGTAAAAACCAGGGCTTGAGAATCGGGCGACCAGCTCAGACTGGAACTAAAAATCAAACCATTGTGCGTCAGCCGTTTTGCTGCGCCGCTCCCGTCCGCAGGCGTGAGATACAACTCATATTCACCCGTTGTATCGGCAAAATATGCAATCCATTTTCCGTCGGGGCTAATGGTTGGAAATCGTTCGGCGACGCCGCCAGACTGCGTAAGATTTTTCGGTACGCCATTCTCAAACGGCATTGTCCAAATATCGCCACGCGCTTCAATCACAGCCTTGTCACCCGTCGGCGCAAGGCTAACCGAAGTGATGAATTTCCCGGCTTCAATGGTACGTGGAGCGATGGTCGCCTGGTCGTCAGGGAAATTAATTTCGACCGCGCGAGTTTTACCAGTGGCGAGATCAAGCAATTGCAGTCCGGCCTGATACTGAAAAACAATTTCGCCTTTTCCTTCCGCGCCAGGCCCAATCGAAGGCCACTTCACATCGAACTCTGTAAACCGTGTGATTTGCGTGCGGCGACTGGTCGCAAGGTCATAAGACCAAAGATTAAGTCGGTGCTCGGCTCCGGCATCAGACAGATAATAAATTGTCTGGTCGTGCCACATCGGAAGCGTATCCGTGCCCTCCCAATCCGTTATTTGTTGCGCCGTGTGTTGGGCCAGATTGAAAATCCAGATGTCCGAGGCTTCGCCACCGCTGTAGCGTTTCCAGTGATTGAAATTACTTCCGTAAGGGACATACGCCAGCCACTGTCCATCGGGGCTGATGGCCCCATCAAGGCCATAGGGAATCGGCAATTTAGTGGGCAATCCGCCTTGGGCGTCAACCGTGAATAATTGTTTTTGTTCGCTCAACCCGGCCAGGCCATCGGAATAAAACAGTAACTTTCCATCCGGCGTCCAACTGCAAAGCCACTCTGTCGCCGGATGATGCGTGATGCGAACAGGCTCCCCGCCAGCCACTGCAATCGTATAAAGATCGCTGTTTCCATCGAAGTTGCCCATCAACGCCAGCGTCCGTCCGTCCGGGCTGAATTTCGGAAAAGACTCCTGACCGGGGCGATGTAAGAGCCGTTGCGCATTACCGCCAGCACGCGGCACAAGCCAGATGTCATTGGCGAACATAAAAGCAATTTGTGTCTGGCTGACAGCCGGATAGTGAAACAGCCCGGCACGCGCATGATTTTGTGCAGGAAGGGCTTGCCCCGACTGCATTGCTTTGACAGGCAACAGCAGAGAAACGCCAATTCCCACGACGATCCCCAAACAAACAAACTGCCATATTTTATTCCACCTTTGCTTGTGCATAATTTCGACCAGCTTTGTTCTGACAAACGCCGTCTCTCGCCTTGCTCCTGACTCAGCAATTATGATGCCGTCTGGATACTCAGTTATCGGATAGAAGTTGGGGGAATTTTCCCTGAAGTGAGGAAAACAGTCAAAGGCTGGCTGGGTAAGTGGGCAGAACCCGGCTCGCTACGGCTCGCGGTACTGTCCCCTGAGTCGTAGCGGTGGGCTTTTCAAAATTGCTTCAGGCAAAAGACTGAATCAGCAAATGATCTTTGACCATGTGAACACCTGGCGCATGACTGACTGCACCGATAACCGCACGTTTTTCCGCATACGAACGGACATTGCCCGTCAGGGTAACTTCACCCTCGTGGACGGCAACGCGGATGCGTTCGGCTAAACGATCTGCCCGCCGCGCTAACGCGCCTTCAATGATCCCTTTGACCTCATCACTTTTGATCAGGGCCGGATGCACGTGAAGTTGATTGGTCACGCCCTGCACGCCCTGCAAATACCTGACGGCACGTTGCGCATCTTCCCGCTGGCTCATGGTTTCCACGTCACCTTCCAGCGTGATCCAGCCATCTGAAACTGTCGAACGAATATGCTCGTCCAGAACCAGCACATCCCATTCCAGCGCGTGTCGTACCGCCTGGGCAATTTCTGTGTCGGTGCGGGCCAGACTGCCTGGCAACTTTACCTGCATCTCATTCGCCACGTCCAGCACGCCAAAAACGCGATGCGCCGCTTCCTGGGCCGCTACTTTTTTGGCGTAGCTGCTGACTACGCCAGTGAGCGCAACCACTCCCCGGCTCACCGCAACGCCGATTTCATTTCCTTCGACTCGCGTATCCCAGCGTAATTCCTGTTCGACTTCCTGTTTAATTTGATCATCTGCTTTGACGTACATAAATGTTACCTCCTGTAAGACGCCGCCGCTGACGGCGACAAAACTGATGGGACGACGTTTAAGAGAACCGCAATCGCTATGCCGCGCAGAGCAAGGTGGTTGCGCCAAATCTCATCGTAAAATTACTAAATCTATGCGTAAGGTTCCCCAGCTTGTGCGTAAAAAAGCTCAGCCCGGAGCAGTGTAAACTGACTAAGATTACGAATATTAATGGCACACATCTTGCTTGTTTTTATCGTGCAGGAGCCAGGCCTTTAAAGCTGGTTTTTACACGAGGAGAAGGGTGGATTTGCGCTCACTGACGCCTGGCTCCCATTTGTTGCACAGGAAAATTTATTACTATTTCAAAGGAGGTAAATATTATGGCAAACAAATCTGGTACTGCTTTAGCTCCCACACGGAGCATTCGTGAAATGGCGAACTTCGATCCTTTCCGTCAAATTCAGGAGCGCCTTAATCGGGTCTTTGGGGAAAATATGGACTTCTTCAAACCGATGGCGGGAGAAAACTGGTCGCTGGCAACCTGGACCCCGGCTTGTGACATTTACGAAAACGATCATGAAATCGTGGTCAAAGCCGAACTCCCGGAAGTCAAAAAAGAGGATGTTTACGTTGCGATTGAAAATAATGTGCTGACAATTCGCGGCGAGCGCAAATTTTCTGAAGAAACTAAACAGGAAAATTATCATCGCGTCGAACGCAGCTATGGCGAATTTATGCGGAGCTTTACTTTGCCGAACTTTGTGGATAACACCAAAGTCAACGCTGATTTCAAGGATGGGATTTTGCGGGTGACGATGGCGAAGCGCGAAGAAGCAAAGCCCCGGCAAATTGAGGTGAAAGTGAAATAAGCGCTTTTGCGAACGCCCGTTGTTTCACTTTGACTAATTTTTATCGGTAGGAATTTAGAGAAGCTTCTACTGATATTGGTTTCAGCCTTAGCAGCATTGAGGGGGAACTAAGGCTGAAACTACCTTTCATTACTGAAATTTTTATCAGGGTAAGGGAATAGTTATTTATTATCGCAGGTGGTACTGACCGCCACTTAGTTTTATTGATTGCTGTTGTGTCC
Source organism: Blastocatellia bacterium (assembly GCA_031371805.1). Lineage (GTDB taxonomy): Bacteria > Acidobacteriota > Blastocatellia > RBC074 > RBC074 > JAFDVL01. Next base: position 6,669 of record JANMKB010000547.1, read on the forward strand.
GCCAGGCAGCGTAACGCTGTGTCAGTGTCAGCACCGCAAAGGTCAGCAGAGAGCCGGCAATTGCTCCGATTAAACCCCCTTGCAAATCACGCGGCGTGTCGTAAGCACTCCAGATGCGTTTACCGCCAAAATATAATTCGTCCCACAGTTCCGTAATTTCATAAAAACCCGACAGGCTAAAATTCACATTAATGGCGATGAAGGTCACAACGCTGAGCGGCACGTGATAATCCATTTCCTGAAACCACACGCGAATCAGCCACACCAACGCAGGCGCAAGCAACACGGGAATAATCAGATGGGCAAAGACATCGTAAGGAACAGGCAGGGGGAATTTCTGATACCAGTGAAAATAATTGCCGATAGTGTCAACCTCGACAGCGGCAAACGCCAGGAGTAAAACGAGCAGCGGAATCTTAATCCCATAACGCAATTTGAAATAAAAATGACCAGCAACCAGCAAAATCACGCTTGCTCCGGTTATCAACCACAAGGGGCGATAAGCCAGATTCAGCGAAGCGATGATGAACAACGCAAGCGCCGCAGGAAATTCAATCAACATCATCCAGCGACTCGGCGCTTTACGGGGTAGTAAGGAGCTTGTTCGTTGCATGCATTTCCTTACAAAGGCGGACGGACAACCTCTACCGAGCAATGCGCACGAGCGGCAACCGCAGCCGACACACTGCCGAGCAGCAATCGTTCGAGCCTGCTTACACCTTTTGCACCCACGAAGATGCAATCTGCGCCCCATTTTTCGGCCTCATCACAAAGCAAATGTTTCGGGTCCTGCTCTTTCACTAACGTTGTCACCTGCAACCCTGCGGCTTGTAACTTTTGTCTGGCGGAGGCCACGGCGGCACTGATTTGCGCTTGTTCATTCGTTGACCATGCCAGCAACGCGGCAGTCGCAGGTTCTGAAGCCATCGGCGGTAACACCCAGGCAGCATTGATCAGTTTCAATTCGGTGTTTTCAGGCCAGTGACGCTGCGCGACAAGGTTCACGGCGGCGGCGGCTCCAGGCGAGCCATCAATCCCCAGCAGGAGGCGCAGCGGCGTGCCTGGTTCCTGGATGCGCCCGCGTGCAATACGCACGTTGCCATGCGCTTCTGTTACCGCTTTTTGTGAAACACTACCAAGAAAAAATCGCCCCAGTGCCGAACGCCCGTGCGAACCAACCACCAATAAATCCGGTTGCCAGTCATCCGCCAGATGCAGTAAAACACTGCCTGGCGTACCAACTTCAACTTGTGGCTTGACTTCCCACTGCGGAAAAGCGGAGCGGAGGATGACAGCGGCTTCCTGAGCAAAGGCGAGCATTTCCATCTCACGCGTGGCATCGGCCAGAATTTCGTAACTCGAAGGCGGCGGCATCCAGCTTTCCTGCACCGTGAGAATTCGGACTTTTGCCTGCGACGGCAAACCCGCTGAACGCAAGTCATCCAGCGCCGCCCGTGCACATTCAGAACCATCATACGCAATCAGAATTTTCATTTTTTTATCCCTCGCAGTCCCCTGCAAAAAAACAGCAGTCTGCCACTCCCCCAAGCGCAGACGGCTGAGTATTACAATGTCCAAAACAACGTGGATCATTGCGAATCAAAAAGTTATTGGCCCTGCAACTTTGCCTCCGGGTCCCGTTGCAGTCTTGTGCAAACACTGTGCCGTTGCGATGAACAGAGAAATTCTGTGCAGCCACTGTTGTAAAGCGTTTTTTTCCACAGTGGAGGAAGTATTACCGGGGAACTTTCCCCACTCTGCCGCACTGAACTGCAAAAAATCAAGCCATAAAAGCTGGCGCTGCACGGAGGGATAGTGGGTAAATTCCCGCTGCATTTTCTCCCCATATCGTAACGCACCACTGGTTCAAGTGCGTAATTTTCCACAAAAACAGGTAATACGCAGAGACATTTCATCGGCATAGCGTTTGCCCCCGAACAGATTCTACGCGGGAAAATCTTGCTCAACCGGGAGGGTTTTATGAAAAGTAATTTAGCAGGCTAAAGTGAACCCCAAGTCAAGACAGAAAACCTGCATTTTTAAGGTGGATTTTTAATGTCAAAAATTGGTTGCTTTTACTCCCTTGTTTTCTTTAATTTGAACTCCTTTTTGATATATTGAACAAGGTGTTTGGTAACCTAAACTTTGATGAGGTCTTTGAAAATTGTAAAAGTCAAAATATTTCCTTAAACTCGTCTCCGCTTCCCACACAGCCTGATATTCCTTCAAATAAACTTCTTCTTGTTTGACGGAGCGCCATAATCTTTCTACAAAAAGGTTGTCAAAACATCTGCCTCGTGCGTCCCTACTGATTTGGACACTTTTTTCCGTCAAAGCTTTCAACCATTAGATCGCCGTAAATTGGCTTCCTTGAAGGGAAGTGTGAACCGGAATGTCGAGCCTTGACTGGGTTTGCTGTCAACCGTAACTTGACCGCCGTGAGCTTCCACAAATTGTTTAACGATGGCGAGTCCCAGTCCGATTCCGTCTTTTCTCTCCGGGTCGGTTTCCAGTTTTTCGAATACTTTTCCGAGCAGTTCGGCAGGAATACCCGCGCCGTTGTCACTAACCCGGCATTCGACCAGGCGGGTTTCTTCAATCTCTCTCGCCGCGATGGTGATTTCTCCGTGTGGACTGTATTTGATGGCGTTGGAGATTAGGTTCTGAAAAATCAGCGTCAACCGATTAGCATCGACAAGCACCAGAATCTCTGCGGGAACATTGTTAATGAGCCGCGTCCGGGAAATTTCCGCGACCGGTTGGAAGTCGCTGATTAGACGTTCGACGAGTGTCCGCAGATTTACTTCACGACGCTCCAACTTTCCATCCGAGTCCGCCTTCAAGTTAGCTTCTTCCTGCACCACTTTGATAATCAGCGCATCCATCCGTTTGACGTTACGGCGCAAAGTGTCGAGTAGTGTGGAAGCCTGCGTGGTGTTAAGCGCGGATTCAAGAAGTCGCGCCGCCATCATCACATTAGAGAGCGGCGACCGCAGATCGTGCGCGACAAAGGACAAGTGTTCTTCGCGCCGTTTCTGCACCTCAACGGATTTTTGCGCCGCGTAAGTCTTAACGGCGAGACCAATTGCTCCGTCAATCACGCGGTTAAGGATGAAATTTGACTTTCCAAAAAGACTCAGACCATTGCGTTCGGCAATATTCTGGATCACGTTACGCAAGGCGTTATACTCTGCCACCACCTCTTCGATATCGAAGCCGAGGCGCAGTCGCTCCAAACCGTGAATGATGGGATTTTCCTTCAATCCTGCCTCAATCATCGGAAATCCTGTTTCAATCATCGTTTCAGTGCTGCATACCTCAAGCTCACAAGCTAATTCTTCCAGCAAATCCGGGAGATGATCGTTGAGCGTCGGTATATCGAGATGCTTTGCAACGGGAAGCAGCCGCACCTCTTGCCGCCATTCAGTCAGCAAGGCATCGCGTTCCTGCCTGATAAGTGCCGCGAGTTTATAAAGTTCTTTAATAGGCATTTCTTAATACTCCGTTTGTCGTTTCACATTTTGGAATAGGGGTCTTATATTAGCATGCATAGGCTATCGCGGTATTCCCAATCCGCAGTTGTCTGAAGTGTGGCACAATCGTGGGATGGTGCGCTTCCAACAGGGCACCTTGACTGAGGCCATTGCTGATTATACCCGGGAACTCAAGCTGATGCCTGCGAAAGCCCAAGCCTGGGCTGATCGTGGAACCGCATGCGCCGCCAAAGGTGAGTTGGCTGGCACACTCAGGGATTTCAACCAAGCGATCAAGGCTGATGCAGGCTTGACCTTATCCTACTTCGGGCGCGCAGCCGTGTGGAAAGAGCGCAGTGATTGGGAACGGGCGATCAGTGATTACAACCGTTGTCTTGAAAACGATCCCAAATTTGCTGATGCTTTCGCACAGCGGGGGTTGTGCAAATTGCGGCAAGGCAAAGACACAGAAGCACAAACCGATTTCGATGAATGTTTGCGGCTCAATCCAAACCTCAAAGACTCGCTCGAACAAGAAATCAATCAGGTCAGAAGGATCAACAAATGAAGTTATTAAGGGGAATAAACAATTTTGTTGATGGTATCCCACGAGCAGACATTCAGGTAAGTTTCCATAATCAGATACCTGCGTTAGAGTCAAAGTGAATTCTTGTCGAATCTCTCCGCTAAGTCAAAACCTTGTGTTGCACGATTCCATGCACATCTGTCAAGCGGAAATCACGCCCTTGAAATCTGTAGGTCAGGCGTTGATGATCGAAGCCTAATTGATTGAGCAGCGTTGCGTGCAAATCATGTACGTGCATGCCGCCTTCGGTGACGGTAAAGCCGAGATCGTCTGTCTCGCCGTGCACATAACCAGCTTTGAATCCGCCACCCGCAACCCACATTGTAAACGCATCAATGTAATGATCACGTCCGGTAGTTTCGCGGACTTCGCCCATCGGCGTGCGTCCAAATTCACCACCCCAAATGACCAGCGTATCTTCCAGCAGGCCGCGCTGTTTCAGGTCAAGCACGAGCGCGGCGGAGGCTTGATCTACTTCGCGGGCACGCGCTTCCATGTCGCCGTCGAGGTTGTTGCCGCGTTCGCCGTGATGATCCCAATCGGTGTGATACAACTGCACAAACCGCACGCCGCGTTCGATCATGCGCCGCGCTAATAATGCATTTGCTGCAAAGCTCGGTTCACCGGGTTTCACGCCGTACAATTCAAGCGTAGCGGCGGATTCTTTGCCCAAATCCATTAACTCCGGTGCGCTCGTTTGCATCTTATACGCCATTTCGTAAGCGTTCAGCCGCGTCGTAATTTCGGGGTCGCCCGTCGCCTCAAGTCGTGCTTTATTCAATGCGCCAACGGTATTGTAAAAATCGCGCTCCTGTTCGCGTCCGATCCCTTCGGGGCTGCGCAGATTGAGAATCGGATCGCCTTGTCCACGAAATGGCACGCCCTGAAATCCAGTCGGCAAAAAGCCGCTGCTCCACAACGTCGCGCCACCACGCGGGCCACGCCGCCCGCTTTGCAAGACAACGAAACCGGGCAAGTCAGTCGCTTCACTGCCCAGCCCGTATGTTGCCCACGCGCCGAACGCGGGACGACCGGGGATTTGAAATCCCGTATTCATAAACAGCTTTGCCGGCCCGTGATTGAAGACGTCGGTAGACATTCCGCGCAGCCAGCAAACTTCATCTACGATCTTGCGATGATGCGGCAGCAATTCGCTGAGCGACATACCCGATTGTCCGTAACGCGCAAATTTGCGCTTCGTGCCGAGCAGCGTTTCGTTGCCCTTGAGAAAGGCGAAGCGTTTGCCCTTCATCAGACTTGGCGGCGGTGGTTGACCCGACAATTCGCGCAATTTTGGCTTGTCAGAAAATAATTCCAGTTGCGAAGGCGCACCCGCCATAAATAAATAAATCACGCGTTTGGCTTTGGCTGGCAGCGGCGGTTTGCGCGGAGCCATCGGATTGCCCGAATCAATTTGTTGATTCTGCCCTTGCGCTTCGCCTGCGAGCAAGGAATTCAACGCGATGGAACCAAGTCCGACGGCGCATTGTCCGAAGAAATGACGGCGGGTGGAATCCTGTAATTCATTGGAAGCTTCTAGTATTTTTTTCATATTGGTTACTTGCCTCTCACAGTGTCGTACTACCTTATCCTTCTGCCATCGCCTGTCAACCGCAACAAGGCATCTGGCAGCGCGTCCCGCGCCCGTTGAGGAATGTGTGACCGCCATTGAATTCGTGGTAATGAACCAT
>JANMKB010000433.1:0-5417 GCA_031371805.1 Blastocatellia bacterium
TCCAGCACTCCGGCATGCATCGCGGCTTCGTAGGCATTCTCTGCAAAAATATCCCACGTCCCAAAAACCAGATCATTCAAATCTGCGAGCGGCACGAAATCTTTGATAAGTGGCGAACGCCCGTCTGTACGCTTGCCCAAACGAACCGTACCCATTTGCGTGAGCGAACCAATTGGTTTTGCCAGACCTTTTTTGATGGCTTCAACGCCGGCGATGAAAGTTGTAGTGACTGCGCCGAGGCCTACACACAGAACTCCAAGTTTACCTTTGGCGGGAGCGATATTCGCGCCTTTTTCGATCATAAGAAATAACTCCTGAAAATAATTTTTGCATTGTAAGTGATGAAGAATTTTAGGCGGGAAACAGTGCGGTGTCTTGCGCGATCTTGCTCAATTTTGGCGATGGATTGCTAAAGGCAGGACAGGCGGGATGCCTCTCCTACCTTTAATCATTCACAATCACGGTCATCTCGCGCAATTCAGTCAGCGTAGAGTGGTTGGCATCAATTAAATTGATTTCATAGTCCTGAGATTTTTGCTGGTCGTTCAGCACACGAATTGAGACTTTACCGGCCTTCAATCCGATTGGCATCGGCGCAATGATTTGTGTGCAGTGGCTGGCAACTGGTCGCAAGTTTTCTTCCACAATTAAGCCTGGAGCTGTCAGATTATTGATGCGTCCCTGATTGCCTGGCGGCAGAACATACGCCGGATTAACTCCGAAATCACCAATTTCAATTTTGATATTTTCAGTTGCGGTCAACCCTTCCACAAAAATTGACAACATCGCAAAACGACCACGGGTAGCGAATTTTTTGTCGAGCATCACAGCATTTACCACTTCACGAATTTGTAGTGACGGCGATTTTTCCAGCGGCGATTTTTCCCAACGACGATATGCTTTGATCGTAGCGCGCCCGCCTCCCGTTCTGATTTCCTCAGCCCGTGCAAAACCTGCCGCCCGCGCCATGCGAATCATCGCTTCACAATTCGGCCCCCACCAGTTGTCATATTGCCCGCCCAGTTCGTTCATTTCATAAAATTCCATAATCGGACGCGGCGTGTCGAGCAGGTGATCTATTGAGTGTGATTCAATAACGGCGGTATCACGCGTGACTTCGGCGACTCTTTCGAGTGCGAGCAAAGGATGGCGCAAGTGATACAGCACGCCTAAAAATAATACGATGTCGAAGGAGCCAAGCCGTGCCTGTGAAATTTCGTAAACGCTCATTTCGTGAAATTCAATCGGCGAATTGAGCGCCCGTTTGGCGGCGAAAAATGTTTCGGGACGCCAGCAATCTACGGCGACAACTTCAGCGCCGCGCCGTTCTGCTTCGTAAGCGTAAAATCCGTCCCAGCAACCAATGTCCAGTACCCGCAGCCCGCGCATATCGGCAGGCAAATTAAACGTCGCAAAATTCGCCTGTAATTCTTCTAGTTTGTGCACGCCGGGTGTCACGCCTGCCGCGCCCAAATCAATGCTGTGCCACCAGGACGAAGCCAATAATTCGTTGCGTTGTTGCTCCGCGTGTTCATCAATTTCGGTGCGGAGTGAAAGGTTATCTGCCAGCGGTGTTGTCATAAGTAATTTGAAAAAATTATTGCAGTCTGAGTGCAAGCCGTGCTAAAAATACGGAATGAGGTGAACGTTAATGAAAGCAGCAGTTTTTAGCAAATCTCAAAATACTGCCAATAATTTTGTAAACGAAATTTATTCTCCGGTCTTATTCCTGACCCTCTCCCTTATCTAGCAGCGCAAGTAAGTTTCTTGTTGCGCTGCGCCTTCTGACATCAAATCAATTCTCTTATTTAACTGATTTTGTTATCTTCTCGTCTTTCTTCGTAGCATGGGCTGCCAGCCCGTAGCCACATTTGGACGGCATGAGATAGTTTAAGTGAAATCATAACGCGGGCAAGCTGTCCGCTAGAAGCAAAAGAAATCACCATGAACGAAAAATATTTTCCCACAGAAATTGAAGAGCGTCAGCAACAACGCTGGGCCGAAGCAAAAGTTTTTGAAGCTGACGTAGACGAATCACGACCCCATTTTTATTGCCTGGAAATGCTGCCGTATCCATCCGGTCGCATCCACATGGGGCATGTGCGTAATTATTCCATCGGTGACGCGTTGGCCTGTTATAAACGAATGACGGGTTTCAATGTCTTGCACCCGATGGGCTGGGATGCGTTCGGAATGCCGGCGGAAAATGCTGCGATCAAAAACAATGCGCGGCCTGATGAATGGACAATTGAAAACATCAACGCGATGCGCACACAGTTGCAGCGCGTCGGATTTAATTATGACTGGCGGCGCGAAATCGCTTCCTGTACGCCCGAATATTATCGCTGGAATCAGTGGTTTTTTATTCAAATGTGGAAGCACGGTTTGCTGTATCGCAAGAATGCGACGGTGAACTGGTGCGTCAAATGCAACACTTCGCTGGCGAACGAACAGGCGGAAGGTGGCTTCTGTTGGCGGCACGAAGATGTGCCTGTTGAGTTGCGTCAATTGGAACAATGGTTCATCCGCGTGACAAATTATGCCGATCAGTTGCTGGACGATTTGGATACTTTAGTTGATGGCTGGCCTGAGCGTGTGCTGAGCATGCAACGCAACTGGATTGGGCGCAGCAAAGGCGCAGAAGTTGATTTTGCGATTGATGGTGAGTCGGGTGTGATTCGTATCTTCACGACACGAATTGATACGATTTTCGGTGCCAGTTGCATGATCGTAGCGCCTGAACATTCGTTAGTTGAATCATTAATCGCTTCCGGCAAAGCCAGTGACGAATTGAAATCATTCGTCGAAAAACAAAGCGCGATTACCAAAGAAGACCGCATCGCCGAAGGTACCGAGAAAGAAGGTGTCAACACGGGATTGTTTGCGATCAATCCCTTCAATGGCGAAAAGCTGCCAATTTGGACGGCGAATTTTGTACTGACGGGATATGGCACGGGCGCGATTATGGCTGTGCCTGCGCACGACGAACGCGATTTTGAATTTTGCGCAAAATACGGTTTGTCCATTCGCCGCGTGATTGTTCCAGCGGGTTTTGATGGCGATGTAAATGAAGCCCTGACTGAAGCCTACACCTCAAAAGACGAAAGCTGCATCGTCGTTAACACAGGCGAATGGAGCGGCAAAGTTGTACCGGAAGCCATCGCCGCAATGACCGCATACGCCCAGGCAAACGGCTTTGGCGAAGCGCAGACGAATTTCAAAATTCGTGATTGGGGAGTCTCACGTCAACGCGCCTGGGGCACTCCGCTGCCGTTTATTCATTGCGCAACGTGCGGCATTGTTCCCGTTCCTGAAAATCAATTGCCCGTCGAATTGCCGAAGGATTTGAACTTCAATACGCAAGGAGCGCCCCTCGCGGAACACGCAGGGTTTGTGAACGTGAATTGTCCGACTTGTGGCGCAGCCGCACGACGCGACACCGACACAATGGACACGTTCGTAGATTCGTCGTGGTACTACTTCCGCTACGTTGACCCGAAAAATACTGAGTTGCCGTTTGATCCAAAAGTTGCAGCTTATTGGATGCCCGTAGATCAATATATAGGCGGCATCGAACACGCCGTACTGCACCTGATTTATACGCGGCTGTGGACAAAAATCATGCGCGATCTGGGCTTGATTACGTTCGATGAACCTGTGAAAAATTTGTTGACGCAGGGAATGGTTTGTCTGGCTACGGCGCGTTGCGAAGAACACGATTGGTTGAATCCGACCGAAGTGTTAGACGGCAAATGCAAATATTGTGGACGAGATGCAAAAATCGGGCGCACCGAAAAAATGTCCAAATCTAAAAAGAATACGATTGATCCCGACGAAATGATCAACACGTTTGGCGCGGATACAGTACGGTTATTTATGTTGTTTGCTGCGCCGCCCGAAAAAGATTTGGAGTGGGATGATGCTGCCGTCGAAGGCGCTTCGCGGTATTTGAATCGGGTCTGGCGGATTATTTATAAATGGCATGAGAAGGGGTTAGGGGGCAGGGAGCAGGGAGTAGAATTTTCGGATGGGGCGCGGCGTTTGCGACGCAAGACGCATCAGACGATTCATCGTATTTCCAACGATATTGGCACGCGTATGAATTTTAATACGGGCGTAGCCGCGTTGATGGAATTGACGAATGAAATTTATGACTTTGATAAAAAAGTTGATGAGGCCAACGCTGGTGATTTGTTCGCATTGAAAGAAGCGATGGAAGCATTGGTAAAAATGCTGGCTCCGTTCACGCCGCACATCGCTGAAGAATTGTGGGCTTCATTAGGTCATAATGATTTGGTCGTCGTTGCCGAATGGCCTGTGTACGACGCTGAATTAGCCAAAGAAGAGGCGCTGGAAATCCCCGTGCAAATCAATGGTAAAATGTCCGGACGCGTTTCCGTCGCTCCAGAAATTGATGACGAAGCTTTAAAGCAGGCTGTCTTCAGCGATGAAAGAATTAAAGCCAAAATCGGCGAGCGGCAAATTGTGAAAACCATTGTCGTACCGAAACGATTGGTGAATATTGTGGTGAAGTAAGACACAAAGTTACCAGGCGAAACTGCAATGCTGGTAAGCAATATTACTGAAGAGCGATATCTGGTTACAGACTCGACTAACGTGCGTTTTCAACGCGTATGCTTATATTGAAGACGGATTCTTGCAAATCACGTTGCGAACTAAATTAGAAAATGGTTTGCACTCAACGGAATTGCAGGGTGCAACACAATTTCAGCTTATGCCTGGACATTTTATCGGACGATTTAAAGGAATTCGTGGCAATTGGACTTATGGCGATAATCTAAAATTATTCAACAACGGCGTGCGCGAGGGATTATCATTGGAACAATCCGCCCTGAAAACCTGGACTGGGCGACAGGCGCAGATGGCTGGATATAGTCGCGTTGAGGTGGTTGAATTATATGGATTGCCAGGCTCGTTTAATCAAGTGAAGGTCAATTTTTTGCCGAGTACTAAGGAATAGTATTTATGAAAATTGAGACAGATTATATTTGGGGAGAAGAAATTAGAAAACTGTTACAACGGGGGAAGTCACCAGCGGAGATTCTTCGCTCAATGGCTGCACGAGGGCTTTCACCGATAGAGATGATCGTTCAATTTGCCGCAGCATTCGGACTTCCAACCAGTGCTACGACGTGTATTAATGGCTGGTGGCATGACGGAACTGGCGAGTTGCAGGATGACGATGTAAACAAGCTACTAATGCGCACAATTGACGCGCAACGCAAAGATAAAGCAGCCTAATCACAGGCAAAAAACTATGGCGAAAAAAAATTCCCGGCTCGCTTTACTAACTCTCCTATTACTCCTTACTTGCAGCTTCAAAGAATGTTACAAGCAGGCTGGCAAAGGCGATGCGTTGCCGCAGCACATCAAAACGCTGGCGATTCCGGCATTTC
>JANMKB010000453.1:0-3586 GCA_031371805.1 Blastocatellia bacterium
CCGAAACGCGGGAATTGCGTTCGCGGGTCAACGAGATGATGGATGAAGGCCGGATGCTGTTAGGCGAACAGATCAAGCCTGAAATGCACCAGTCAATGATCGAGGTCGGCACAGGAATTTGCGACAATGTGCAGGAAGCCCGCGCCGATGTGATCAAATTACGACGGACAATTGCCGAGCTTGCTCAGCGCAAAGGGCTGGCGATTGTGGCTGCCTCGACGAATCCGATTTCGCATTGGGCTGATCAGCAAATCACCAAACACGAACGTTATGAGCAGCTTATTGAAGAGTTGCAGCATTCAGCGCGAGCGTTGTTAATTTTTGGGATGCACGTCCATGTCGGGATTGCCGACAAAGAAGCGCGGATTGCGATTATGAACGAAGTGCGCTATTTCCTGCCGCATGTTTTCGCGCTCTCAACTTCCTCGCCTTTTTGGATCGGGCGTAACACCGGAATGAAAAGTTACCGTTCTGAAGTCTTCAAACAATTCCCGCGCACGGGCATTCCTGATTTTTTCCGTTCGTGGAATGAATATCAGCGCTATTTGGATTTGCTGATAAAAACGGGTTGCATAGACGACGGGAAAAAGATTTGGTGGGACGTGCGACCGCATCCGTTTTACCCGACGCTCGAATACCGCATCTGCGATATTTGCCCGCGCCTCGAAGACGCCATTACTATCGCGGCATTGCTCCAGGCCATCACCTTCAAGCTTTATAAACTCTATAACAAAAATCTTGGGTTTCGGATTTACCATCGGGCGCTGATTCAGGAAAATAAATGGCGTGCGGCACGCTATGGCCTGGATGGCAAGCTGATAGATTTTGGCAAAGAAACCGAAATTCCGATTCGTGATTTAATTTATGAACTGCTGGCATTCATTGATGATGTCGTAGACGAGTTGGGCAGCCGGAAGGAAATCAATCACGTTCACGAAATCCTGGCCAATGGCAGCAGTGCGGATCGTCAGTTACAGGTTTATCAGGAAACAGGCGATTTGAAAGCGGTGGTTGATATGCTGATGAAAGAAACTCTGGAAGGTGTGATGTGATTTTAGTTTCCGGCCTACATTTTTCCGCAATTTTTTGCAAACGCTTTGACAAGGTGCTTTGTTCGTAAGACAATTGCAGCTTATTAGTCCCGCAATATTTATCACCAAGTTCTACCCGGAAATTGTTCTTTGTTTTTTCTTGAGGCGAGCGAGGGAAAGAAAGCTAATCACTGATCTGAGCATGTCGAAACAGCCCTTGACTACTTTAACTTCTGAATTATTTCTCCGTTCGCGCTCATCCAGCCCCATATCTCCCCCATGGCAGATGGTCAGTTGTTTTTATAGAGCGGCTGACCCGAACAACCCAACAAATCACACGAAAGGCGCAGGCTTAACTTTGCCTGTAATTGTTTATTGAGGATGAAAACAAGTAGAAAGGCGGTATCGAATATGACAGCAGCAGCAGTAGGATTAGCTCCCATTCGTGAGCGCAAGATTTCGGAAGCGGACAAACTTATCCGCACCATTTGCCTGGAAGCCCAGCCCATGACCCGCGAAACTTTTGCGCCCTTTGGCGAAATTATTAGTGAGCGTGGGGCGATTGAGATTGATCTGGACGGCGGCAACGCCAGCTTTGTTTCGCAAACAGTCGAACAACGTCCGATGGTTTTTGATTTTCTTGGTCGTCACAGTCGGACGGAACAGGTCTTCTCGCCGCTGGGCGGAGTGCCTTCTATTATTGCCGTCGCGTTGCGGACCGAAGGCGATAATCCCGATCCGCAGAAAATGGCGGCGTTTCTGGTGGATGGTTCCAGTCCCTTCAAATTGCATCGCGGAACCTGGCACACCAGCGCTTTTCCGCTCAAAGACAGCGCGACTTTCCTTGTCGTAGACCGGGAAGGGACGCTGGATGAAGATTACGATTTACGTGATCTGAAAACCGCGCTTGGCGTCGTCGTTGAGATTCGTCATTAAATTTTTTGACTAACAGCCCCCTGCTGGCTCGCGCCTGATTTTCCAAGTTTTACCTGGGAAATCAGGCGTTAGTTTTTGGTCGTAATGGTACGGCGAGCGGTAGCGACCTGACCAGGTCGCTACCGCTCCGGGTACTGTATCAGGAATTTTCCTCGTGCATTCCCAATTCACCCCTGATTCATGTCATAATTCGCACTTACCTTACTTCCACAATTCAGGAGTTTGATTTCAATGAAGAAAGTTTTGTTTTTTACTTTACTGATCGCAGTATTTTCACTGGCAGGTTGTAATCGTTCGCAGGCGACAACCACTGCGCCAGCCCAAAACCAGAATGCAACGGCGGCTCCAGCATTACCAACAGCGCCAGCCGTTGCTCCGTCAATTTCGCCCAGTGTCACAACGCCGATGAGTTCACCTGTGCCAATTCCCTTTATGACGGGTAAGCCGGGCAAAGATGCAAAGGGAAAAAAGAAGCCGACGCAAGCGCCACAAATGCCGCCCGGCATGGATCGAATGTATCGCGCCCTGACGCTGGAGGAAATTAACCAGTTGCCACCCGAAACCCGCGATATGATTTTACGCGCACAGGGCCGGATGCCTGCCGCGACGCCGCCGAAAAAATAACTAATGAGGACTTTGGCTTTTGGGCTTTGGTGAGGGATTGCAAATATTTACTTTGGCCAGCAGCTTAACTCTCGCGTTACTGCCGCCGGAGACCAGTCATTCGTGCCGATGTGCCAAGACCCAAAGATCAAAGACCAATGAGCTACTATGAGTAATCGCAAACTCGCGCTTGCCGCTTCGGTTTCGACCGGGCTTGCCGCTCCAATTATTGGCGGCATTGTGCTGGGCTATTTTCTGGATCGCTGGCTGGGGACGAATCCCTGGCTCATTTTGCTGGGGACGATTCTTGGCACGGCAGGAGCCTTCATTGCGCTGCTGCGAACCGTCAATAAAATCAATCAGGAAAAGGACGAAGAATGAAAATTGCCATCACTGGCGCAGGCGGTCTGGTCGGCAGCAGCCTGCATAAAATGCTCGCAGCGGAGCATCAGATTTTAGCGCTCAAACATGCCGCTCTCGACATTACAAATCAGGCCTCCGTTCAGCAATTTGTGCGGACGGAAAAACCAGATGTCATCATCAATTGCGCCGTACTTAACGTAGACGAATGCGAAACTGACAAACCCAAAGCGCATGCCATCAACGTTGCCGGGCCGCAATATCTGGCCGAAGCTGCCCACGAAATCGGCGCCGAAATTGTTCATTACAGCACGAATTATGTGTTTGATGGCAAGGACGAAAAGAGTTACACGATCAATGATGCGACCGAGCCGGTGAACAATTATGGACAAACCAAACTTGAGGGAGAAAATGCAGTCCTGGCGGCGTGTCCACACAGTTTTATCATTCGGACTTCATGGGTGTACGGCGTCGGCAAAGATAATTTTTTGAGCATTGTCCATCGCAACCTGAAAGCAGGGAAGCGTGGCAAAGTTGTCAGTGATTGCTGGGCCAGCGCAACTTATGTCAATGATTTAGCCGCTCGTACCAGAGACATCATCGAACGAAAACAGCCTGGTATTTATCACGTCGTCAACGAAGGAGTTTGCTCTTAT
>JANMKB010000470.1:0-3212 GCA_031371805.1 Blastocatellia bacterium
CAACCAATCCGGCCCGTGGGCGAACCGATTTGACGGAAGTTCGCGTGAATGCGTCCGGTCACGGGGTTAATATATTCCAGCAGCGACAACCCATAAGCGGAAAGGCTTTTGCTCAAACTACGATATTCCAGCAACAAGGCAATGACGGGATGATCTTTGGCTAAATTGTGCAAACGCCATTCACCCGTGCTGTCTACTTTGATGCCAAGCCGCGCCAGTGCCTCGCGGATTTGTGCCGGACTGTCGAGGTTAATTTGCGAAGTCGCTTCTTCAAATAAACTCATTTGCGGCAAGCCTGCGCTTAATTCTTTGCGTAATTCTGCCGCTACTTTTTCGTACACTGCATGCGTGTCTTCGACCTGCGCACGCCAACAATCGGCTGCCAGATAAATTCCTGTCAACTGCATCGCCGCCACCGCATTCACGCAATCAAATTCCAGTTGGGCCACGCGGGTGAGTTCCAATGCCTCCAGTCGCGCCTGTAATTTCTCGCGCAGGGGCAATAAAATTTCGGCATCGCGGGCGGCATATTCGATTTGCGATTCATTTAACTGCCCCGTCCAATTGCTCATTTGCTCAGTTTTATCAAGCTGAATATCGAGGTAGCGCTGGGCGACGGGTTCAAGGCCATGCCGATCTTTTTCATTGCCGGCACTGATCAACAGACTGGCCAGATAAGTGTCAAAAACCGCCCCGAGGCGGACGCCGCAATGATGGAGTAAAAACTCGGCATCAAATTTTGCATTATGCGCAATTTTGACTGGTTGATTGGCGGCGAGTAAATCAAGTACCGGGCGGAGCGACCGGGCCGGGAAATGAAAAAGATCAATGATAAAGCTTTCGCTCGGCGTCGCCAGTTGCAGCAACCGTAATTTTGAACGATGCGGATCAAGCCCCGTCGTTTCCGTATCCAGTCCAATAAATTTTTCTGCCCCAAGTTTTGCAACTGCTGCTTGCAATTCATCAGGCGTGTTGATGAGTTTCATACTTCCTGCTTCCCAACAAACTAACTGCGATCAGGCTCATTACCGCACTGGTAATGAGTGCTGTTTCGGCTCCGAATTTTTGCCACAGAAAACCGAGCAACAAACTCGCGGGCAAAGCTCCGATGCCGATAATTAAATTATAAAATCCGAAGGCCGTGCCGCGCTGTTCGGGCGCGACTAAATCTGTGATGAGTGCTTTTTCGACGCCTTCGGTCAAGCCAAAATAAAGCCCATAAATCGTAAATAATATCCACATCATCGCGCTTGTGTGCGCAAAAGCAAAGGCAAAGTATATTGCCGCGTAAAGCAACCAGCCAATGATGATTAACGTGCGGCGCCCAAAACGATCTGATAATCCGCCGCCAATTATTGAACTCAAAGTTTTACTAACATGCAACAAAGCCCACAAAATCGGTATCATTGCTGTGCTGACGCCATTTTCTTTTGCACGTAACAATAAAAAAGCATCGCTCGAATTGCTGAGCGTAAAGAGTAACAAAACGCCGAGAAAAAATTTGAATTGCGAATTGAATCCAGCCAGGCTCAGCGAAAACGGCGCAGTTGATTTGACGGCTTGGCGCTCGTGCGGATTCTCTTTGACGACGAAAATCAGGATGAGCAAAGTGATGAAGCCGGGAATTGCCGCGACCCGGAAAATCTGACGATAATCGCTGTGATAAATTCCCACCAGCCACGCGGCGGTCAGCGAACCGACAATCGCTCCCATGTGATCCATCGCACGATGAAAGCCAAAGGCCAGACCACGTGTGGCAGGCGGTGCCGCATCCGCGATCATCGCATCACGCGGGGCGCTCCGAATCCCTTTCCCCAGGCGATCAACAAAACGTAATCCCAATACCTGCCAGGCCGCCGTTGTCAGCGCCAGTAAAGGTCGAATGATGGACGCGATGCTATAACCCGCGATGACTACGCCTTTGCGTTTTTGCAGGCGATCCGAATACCAGCCGGCGGGCAATTTCAGCAGACTGGAAAAGCTTTCGGCCAAACCTTCGATTAAGCCAATAAATATTTTGCTGGCACCTAATGTGTCGGCGAGAAACAGCGGGAGCAACGGATAAATAATTTCGCCACTGGCATCGTTGAAAAGGCTGACGAGTCCGAGCGCGATCACAGTGCGGGGAAGGTTGGTGAAACCTGGAACACGGGATGGAGCGGACGGGGGGTTATTTTGCTGCATTCATTACTTTCTGAAAAGTCTTTTACTTTACAGTGTACTTATCTTCTCGAAGCATTCTTCCTGACTACCGACTACCGACTCCTGACTACCGTATTTTTCAATCCTATCTCTCACGATAAAATTGTGTGCGATAGGCCTGGCGTTGATCCGGTACGCTGATGCTCCGGTCACGGAACAGAAAGCACAACACAATGCCCGCCACGAATCCGCCGACGTGCGCCATATATGCGACTCCGCCACTTGAGCCTGCCTGCGCCAGCGAACCGAAGCCACTCCAGAATTGCATCAAGCCCCACAGCCCAATCACGATGATCGCGGGGACGGGAATGATTTGATAGAACAATAAAACGCGCACGCTGTTGTGCGGGAACATCACAAGGTATGCGCCCAGCACACCGGCAATTGCTCCCGAAGCGCCGAGGCTGGGGACTTTTGATTGTGTGGCAACCGCAATGTGTGCCACCGACGCCAAAAAACCGCAGAGCAAATAAAAAATCAGGAACTTCACTCTGCCCATGTTGTCCTCAACGTTGTCGCCGAAAATCCATAGATAAAGCATGTTCCCGCCAATATGTGACCATCCTCCGTGCATAAACATTGCTGACAGCAGCGTCAAATAAATTGGTGTTGGCCCATTGAATAAATGCAGGACGCTATTGCCCATTCTGAAATCACCGACTAAATCTGTATTGTGTGTGATTTCATAAGGAATCACTGCGTAACCATAAGTAAAAGCATTCTCACCCGTCCCGCCCTGCAACAAGAAATAAACCAGGACATTGATGGCAATTAAAATGTACGTCATTATCGGCGTATTGCGCCGCGTAGAATTATCATCACCAATCGGAAATAACATAACCCTTCTCCTGTGAAATGAATGAGCGATAAAGAACAGGTGATGCGTTGTTTATTTTCATCCCTGCGACCTTATCCTTCACCCTGATTCAAATACTTCCCCATTTCAGTTTAGTTCGCAATACTTCAAAATAGTTGCGCTTCGTTGGACGCACAATATCAAACGTTGTTGC
>JANMKB010000552.1:0-5917 GCA_031371805.1 Blastocatellia bacterium
AATAAAATGGACTTTGTACTGTCTTATATTTCTCAGTTGCCCCATTGACATTGAAGCTGATAAACGAAATAGATCTTGGTTGCCTTGATATGGGCAAGGCTCCTAATTCTTGCCATCCACTATGTTGTAATTTTCCATTAAAAGCTCTTTGAGCAGCATTTACCAAAATATCTACCAGTTGAAGTCCATTGTTCTTTTTAGAGTCCTGGAACACGAAACCACCTCCAAGAATCTTTTTTACTGACAATGTTGCAAGTCCTTTTTCTTTGTATTCAGCATCTTCTTTGGCACGCGCTTCTAGTGTCCATTTACTTTCTCGGTGGCTCTTAAAATAGGAATAATTGCCTCCTTCTGCAAACATCAACGGATAATCTGAAGAATACGTATAAAGAAATGTATAAATTGATTCTGCCCAAACTTTTTCAGCAGCGGTTCTGTCCTTATCTTTTGCATCTACAACCCAGTGAAATTTTCCAAGCTCTTTTGGAATGCGTCTGGCATAATACAAAACTAGGTCTTGAACGGTATCGGGGATCAAAAGATTCATCATTTCCATTTGAACAAATAACTGGTTCGGCATTTTCTCAATCTTCCGCTCCCATTCTTGTGCCTTAGCGATTGTGTCAACAGGATGTTCTGGCGTGAGATTAATAGTCTTCCCTCTCGCTGCCTTTCCCTTAAAATCTGAAATTTCCTGATCTGTTAATAATCCAAGATCGGTGACAATTAGTTTAAATACGACATCAAAGCGTTTCAAGACTTCTATAACTTGCGAGATTTGCCTCTCGTCCAACTCTCTACCTTTTGCTTCGTGACTAGCAATTCCCCAAAGAGATTTGAGTTGATTGAATTCCTTCACAACAGCTGACCTCTTACAAGAGGGAATACATAAGGCGCCAACGCAAGAAGCAACATTTTGTTTATTTGTTGGATTTTTAAATATGCCTGATTCGTCTATGTAAATATTCATGGTGGCTAAGGGATATTATGGAAATCGCCATAGACTTAAATCAAAACTCACTCATCCTGTCTACTTCTTCCTCGATTTCAAAACCTCAATAATAGCTGGCAAAATTGAGATAAAAATAATTGCGATAATTACGACGCCAAAATTATTTTTGACGAATTCCAGGTTTCCGAAAAAATATCCCAAACTCAACAATCCGCAAATCCAGAGAATTCCGCCAATGATGCTGAAGGTCAGAAACTTCGCGTAATTCATTCGTCCAAAGCCCGCGACAAAGGGCGCAAAAGTGCGAACAATAGGGACGAAGCGCGCAATGACTACGGTCTTGGTTCCGTACTTGTCATAAAATTTTTCGGTGCGTTCAAGATAGGATTTATTGAAGAGCCTGGAATCTTCGCTCGTGAATAATTTCGCGCCAATCGTGCGACCAATCCAGTAATTCAAATTGTCGCCAATGATCGCGGCACACATCAGCAAAATCCCCAGCAGCACAACATTCAACGAGCCATTGGCGGATAAAGCTCCCAGCGCGAACAGCAAAGAATCACCGGGCAAAAAGGGCGTGACAACCAATCCCGTTTCACAAAAAATAATCAGAAATAAAATCGCGTATGTCCAGCCCTGATACTGCCCGACTAACCAGCCTAAATGCTTGTCGAGGTGAAGGACGAGATCAATAAGTTTTTTAAGTAAATCCATAAGTAGTGGTCGGTGGTCAGGGAGCGGTGGTCGGTGGTCGGTGGTTGGTGGTCGGTTGCAAGACAGCACCAGGCTTTCAATTTAACTGACCACCGCTCACCGACCACCAACTACCATTACTTCTCCCAACCGTATTTGCCAATTAATTTCACGAACTGACAGCGGCCATGATTTTCGGTCTTGATGCCAGTCGCAGTGCGCTTAACCCGCATCAGGTTTTGTTCTTTTTCTGTTCCCACCGGCAAAACCAAAGATCCACCGATGGCGAGTTGATCTATCAAAGTTTGGGGGATTTCGGGCGCTCCGGCGGCGACTAAAATTCCCTGATAAGGCGCGAATTCACTCCAGCCTAAAGTGCCATCAAAACATTTAATGGTCGCATTGAAAATCTTTTGTTTGACGAGCAAGGACGAAGCCTCGCGTGCCAGTTGCGGGACTCTTTCAATCGCATAAATTTGCCCGGCGACTTTGGCCAGGACAGCAGTTTGATAACCGGAGCCAGCGCCGATTTCCAGCACGCGTGATTGCTCATTAACCTCAAGCAATTCCGTTTCTTTGGCGACGATGTAAGGCTGTGAAATCGTTTGATCACAGGCTATCGGCAGGGCGTGATCATCATAAGATCGTCCGCGTAACGCTTCGGTAATAAACAAATGGCGCGGGACCTCAGCCATCGCCGCCAGCACCCGTTCATCACGGATGCCCGATTTGCGCAAACGCTCCATCATCGCCAGACGACCACGCACAAAGGCATCCAGCGGGGGTTTTTGCATTGGAGGGTTCTGATTATTTTGGGGATTCATCTAAGCAATATCAGCCCAGTCTTTCAATTTACTCAAAGCCTGATAATCGGTCATATCCGAGCGCAACGGAGTAATCGCAACCAAACCATTTTCAATCGCCGTGTAATCGCTGCCGCTGTCTTCCTGCCACGAAGCTTCCTGCTCACCAATCCAGTAATAATTACGACCGCGCGGATCAGTTCCTTCATGCACCATTGAGCGCGCAAATTTCACGCCCTGATGCGCCCAGCGTGCGCCGCGAATTTCTCCGGGCGGAACATTAACATTCAAAATCGTCCCTGCTGGCAGGCCTTCCTGCAAAACTTTGGCAGTAAGTTTGGCGGCAAATTCTGCGGCGTACTCAAAATAAAAATCCTGCCGCGCAACTAAACTGACAGCAATGCCGGGCAGTCGGAAAATCGAAGCCTCCAGCGCTCCGGCAACAGTGCCGGAGTAAGTCACATCATCACCCAGGTTGCCGCCATAATTGATGCCCGAAACAATGATGTCGGGCAAATTGTCTGGCATGATTTTGGTGAGCGCGAGCACGACGCAATCGGTTGGCGTACCATCCACCGAATAATGCTGCTCGTCAATTTTGCGAATGCGGAGCGGACGTGTGAGCGTCAGGGAATGTGCAGAAGCGCTTTGCTCTGAAGCCGGCGCGACCACGATAACCTCGCCGATAGCAGCAAGAGCTTTGGCTAAAGCGGCAAGGCCTTCGGAGGTAATGCCATCGTCATTCGTAACTAAAATTCTGCTCATAGAAAAATTTAAAAATTATCTGCGGAAAGCGATACGGAATAATCGCCGATGAAGTGCGGGAAGGCAAGCGAGACGGACAACTCTATAGCTTCTTATGGCGTGTAAGACAGTCTAAAACAAAAGCCAGGAACGGTCACAAAAGAAACGTTCCTGGCTTTTTTATTGTTCATCTCATCTGACCTTACGGCATGTTGATGCCGAGGTCTTTGTTATTGAAACTGAACTGAATGCGCTTCCGTGTCCGCAACGCTTTGGCGGCGGTTTGCGAGAGCGAAGTCACCAGCATCGGCATCGCAATCGTTGAATCGCAATGAACCGTGACGTGACGAGCGTTTTTGGCAATTTGACCGAAGGTATTGGCGTGATCGAATTCAGCGCCGGAGTAACTGCCATAATGTTCGGTTTCAGTCGTGATTTGAATGCCGTACTTATGTCCGCGCACCGATGAATTTAACATTCCAGCGGCAGCCTCACTTTGCTGAATAAAACCTTTCGGCGTTCCACCACCAAAATAAATCACCCCTGTTGAGCGTGATTTTGAAACGATTTGCGCCATGTCAACGACATCCTGAATCACGTCAAACTGGAATGGATTTTTCTTCTCGACCCGACTGACTCCGATGGCGACACCAAAGGCGCTGTCAGAAATTGCCGGACAGAAAACCGGGACACGAGATTTGAAAGCCGAAGTCAGGATGCCATCTTCGGTCGCAATTTCGCTCAGTTCACGTCCGAGTAAATGAATGAATTCACGGGTCGAATAGGCGTGCGAGTTTTCAAGCTGTCCGGCAAATCCACCAATCCATTCATTCGCCTCGCGAAATTCTTCCTCAGAAGCATACGTGTCATAGATGCGATCAACCGCTTGTTCCTGCAATAGTGCGCCATCCATTTTCGGGTCGCCGATGTAATGATGCCGACCAAGCGTTTCGTGCAAATCGTGAAAGAGCATAGCCCCGGTTGTCACCACCACATCCACGTAGCGATTTTTGATCAGATAAGCGAGCAGCCGGCGCATTCCGGCAGGAACCAGAGCACCGCTTAAGCCCATCATCACAACGGCATTTTCGGACAACATTTGCAGCCAGAGCTGATGCGCAATGGCCAGGTTTCGTCCCTGAAAGGAGACGTTTTCCATCTTCTCAAGTAAACCGGGGACACTACGGTCACGGTCTACGTTGAGAGGCTGGGTAGGTTTGGTTAAGTATTTTGCGCCTTTGATTCGTCTAATCATTTTATCAGTAGCTGAAATGCGAGGATTAATTATGAACAATGAAAGCTTTGGAATGCCTGTTCATTATTCATCTTTTAATCTTCGCTTGTTTCCATTTGCGTCGAGGTAGGTATAGCTGTGGTAAAAGCTTTCGTACTCCTGCCACAAGCGCTCGCCTCCCTCTTCAGTCAGCTTTCCTTTCTTAATCTGACGATTCAGCAAATTGCGGAATCCGGTTTCTAAAAAATCTTTTTCATATCTGGCGAAAGAAAGCATATCGCCAACCTGCGAGCCGGCAATGATTCGGCTGATATGATATTCGCCGTTGCCATCAATAATTACGTGCGCTTCGTTGGTCGTCCCAAAGAGATTATGAAAATTGCCCATCACTTCCTGATAGGCTCCCACCAGCAGTACCCCTAAATAATAAGGTTCCCCTGGTCTCAGATCGTGAACTTCCAACACTTCTTTGACATCATGCAGATCAACAAATTTGTCCACCACGCCGTCTGAATCACAAGTGATGTCAACCAGAGTTGCTCCGTCAGTGGGCGTTTCGTTCAGCCGATGAATCGGGATGATGGGGAAGAGTTGCCCTAACGCCCAATGATCCGGCAGAGAGCGAAACACTGAGAAGTTACAGAGATATTTCGCCGAAAGAAGTTTCCGCAAATCATCAAATTCTTCGGACTGATATTTCGCCATCTTAGCGAAATTGTTGGCCTTATCGCAAACTTCCCAAAAGAGAATTTCACCTTTTGCTCGCTGTTCAAGGTTGATGTATCCCAAATCAAACAAAGTGAAAAGTTCTTCCTTATGTTCAAGCGCGTCGTGGTAATACTCCAGGAAGTTTTTCGCGGTCATGGTCTTGTACAAATCGTACATTTCGTTGACCACCTGCGGCTCGTTTTCGGTGAGGTTGATATTTTTGATGCCCTGCACCGTTTCAATTTCATCAATAATGTCGGTCACGAGAATCGCGTGATAAGCGACCAGCACGCGCCCGGATTCAGTGATGATATTCGGCTCCGGCACGCTTTCTTCCTGACACACGACTTTGATCGTATAAACAACGTCGTTGGCAAATTCCTGCAACGTGTAATTAGCCGAAGATTCAAAGCTTGTCTTGCTGCCGTCATAATCCACGCCAGCACCGCCGCCAACATTCAAATGATCAACATCAACGCCCATCTTGCGAATTTTTGAATAAACTCGCGCCGCTTCTTTGACACCGGATTTGACTCGTTTAATTTGGGTAATTTGCGAGCCGATATGGAAATGCAAAACCCGCAATTGATCAATCATTCCGGCTTCGCGTAACGCCTTAATCGCGTGCAGTAACTCCGTCGTCGTTAACCCGAATTTTGATTGCTCGCCACCAGATTTTTCCCACCGCCCGGAACCGCGTGAATAAAGCCGGACGCGCATTCCCAGCATGGGTTTGATCCCGGTTTTTTGCGTGCGCTCAATGACCTTCGGCAATTCGTTAAG
>JANMKB010000566.1:0-2159 GCA_031371805.1 Blastocatellia bacterium
TAACCCAGCAGCAACCGACAAACTGTTGCGGCAACGTGTTCCGCCAGATATTCAACGGGTGGTTGCCAGGAATGAGCCTGATTGGTGACGAGTGACGTTAAATTAAGAATGCTGTCGGCTTCGCAGCCCGACAGTACATTGGAGCCGCATTCAATTGTTTCTGGTCGTTCCGTTACATCCCGAATTGTGACGGTCGGCGTGCCAAAAATGCAGCCTTCTTCCTGCACCGTCCCGCTATCTGAAATCAGGCAAAACGCGGTTTGTTCGAGTTTCACAAAATCAAAGAAACCGAACGGCTCAACAAAATGCAGACCGCTGTCATCAAAGATAAAACGATGCTGCTCCAGCTTTGAGCGCGTGCGGGGATGCAGCGAACAAATCACCGGATAGCCATATTGTTTGTGCAAAGCTGACAGCCCTTTCAGCAAACTGGTCAGGCGTTCGACCACATCAACATTTTCGGCGCGGTGCATTGTCACCAGAAAGAATTTTCGTTCTTCTAATTGCAAATCTTTCAGCACCGTGCTGGCATTGATGCGATCAGCATAATGATCTATGACTTCTTTGATCGGATTGCCCGTGACAAAAACCCGGTCGCTGGCGATGCCTTCGCGCAGCAGATTTTCGCGGCTGCGATTGGTATAAGGCATCAGGACTGTGCTGGAATGATCAATGACGCGCCGATTTACTTCTTCCGGGACGCGGTCATCAAAACAACGATTGCCTGCTTCCATGTGATACACCGGAATCCCCAGCCGACGCGCCACCAGCGCCGTCAAACCGCTATTCGTATCGCCCAGAATCAAAAGCCGATCCGGGTGATGCGCCAGCAAAAGCGGCTCAATTTGTGCCATCATTTTCCCCACCTGAGCGCCAAAGCCCGTGCCGCGTGTGTCTAAACAAACATCAGGTTCGCGCAAGCCCAGTTCCC
The DNA here is from genome assembly GCA_031371805.1 of Blastocatellia bacterium. Taxonomy (GTDB): domain Bacteria; phylum Acidobacteriota; class Blastocatellia; order RBC074; family RBC074; genus JAFDVL01. The sequence goes on from JANMKB010000566.1 coordinate 932, forward strand.
GAAAAAATAATCCGTTCAGGCGGTCATCGTAATTTTGTCCGGTGTGAACCAGCACATGATCGGCGTGCTGATCCAGCCAGCGAATGATGAGGCTCAGACGAATGATTTCCGGCCTGGTGCCGAGGATGGTCATGATTTTCATCGCAACATCTCCGCCATTTCCGGTGCGTGATTCTCGACCATTAAATTGCGCGCTTGTAATAAGGCCGCAGTTTCGCTGAGCGACATCACGCTATCCGCCGAACTGTATTCACTGGTAAGGCAGCCTGAACCATTTGCATCTTCGCAAATTTCCGGCAGCATCGGCTTGATCGCAAAATAGCGGTTGTATTCTACTGTGCGGTACGCTTCTTCTTCACTGACCAGAATTTCGTGAATCTTTTCGCCGGGTCGGATGCCCGTAAATTTCACTTCGATTGGACGCCCGTCAATCAACGCCAGCGCAATATTGGTCACGAGCGCCGAGGTCGTTTTCGGAATCCAGGTTTCTCCCGGTTCGGCATCTTTCATCGCCGCAAAAACAATGTCTACCGCTTCATCAAGACTGAGCAAAAAGCGCGTCATATCCGGCGTCGTAATTGTAAGCGGCCCGCCGGCGCGAATCTGTTCATGGAAGAAAGGGATCACCGAACCACGTGACGCCAGCACGTTCCCGTAACGCACACAAATAAACCGCGTGTCCGGGCAGGACAAATTGGCCTGAATGAAAACCCGCTCCTGTAATGCTTTGGTCATGCCCATTACATTGATTGGCTTGCAGGCTTTGTCCGTAGAAATTCCCACGACGAATTCAATTGGCAAATTGTATTGCCGAATCGCCCGCACAATATTTTCCGGCCCTTCAATATTTGTCCGTACCGCTTCATACGGAAAATATTCACAGGTTGGAACTTGTTTGAGCGCCGCCGCATTGATCACCACGTCCGCGTCTCGCAGCGTTTCCGCCACGCTGTGAAAATCGCGGATGTCACCAATGCGAAATTCCAGCTTGCGCTGAAAATTATTGTAGATAACTTCATCGGTTGCCGCTGCACTGCGCCGATATTCAAGGCGCATAAAATGTTGCTTGGCTTCATCGCGTGAGAAGATGATGATTTTCGCCGGATCGCCCATTTCGCCACTAAGCAACCGACGAACCAGCACTTTGCCCAATGATCCTGTTCCGCCCGTAATCAGCACTCGTTTGCCTGTTAATAATTGCATTTTCGGTTCTCCATTCTTGATAAGG
>JANMKB010000584.1:0-7434 GCA_031371805.1 Blastocatellia bacterium
GCGCGTCCCATTGCAAATTGCCTGTGCCGCCACCTGAAACCGGACAAACAAAACGCACACCTTTTTCAACCAACCGCCGCGCCATCAAGCAACGTCGCCCGAAATCATCTGTGAGCGGTTTGCCAATGCCATAAAGATCAAGCGTTTCCTGCGGTTCATTTGAGAGATCAAAAATCGCGGGCGCTTCGGTTTGCATTTTGAACGCGAGGTCGTAGGAATTCATCCGCGCCGAAAATTCCGTGTCATCAGGAGCCATCTCAACTTGATTCAATTGTTTGAGCAAGCCAAGCGTCTTGCGGCGTTGATCCGTCGTCACGCCTTTGGGCAAATCCAGATTCAGCACGGGCCGATTGCCCGGACGAAAATGCGTCGGCTGATACACTGCTGGCAAAAATCCATTCGCATACATCGGCATTCCGGCTTCCTGTGCGCCGTGCGGATCAGGCAGTACGACATAACCAGGCAGTGACTGCGCTTCGGAGCCAAGCCCGTACATCGCCCACGATCCCATGCTTGGAAAACCAGGAATCACGCGCCCTGTGAACAACTGATATTGCGCGGCAGAATGCACAACCATATCGCTGTGAACGGAACGGATAATCGCCAAATCGTCTACACGTTCGGCGAGGCGCGGCAACAGATCAGAAACTTCAATCCCGCTTTTGCCGTAGCGTTTGAACGTGCGTTTCGTGCCGAGCAATTTCGCGTTCGGAGAAACGAATTGATATTTCGCTTCGCCAAAACTCGCGGGACGTTTTTGTCCATCCAGCTTGTTCAGCAGCGGTTTTGGATCGAAAGTTTCCATGTGACTGGGGCCGCCGCTCAGGAACAAAAAGATAACGGATTTCGCTTTGGCAGGATGATGCGGTTTCTTTGGCGCAAGCGGGTTGAAGGATTGCGCACGCACTTGCTCCTGCGCGAGCATTGCGCCAAAAGCGAGGCCGCCAAAGCCACAAAAAGCGTCTGTCAAAAATTCCCGTCGAGTGCGCGTGATACGAATATGTTCAGTCATAATTTTCCTGTAGCCTCAGTTCACATACAAAAACGAATTCAAATTCAGCAGCGTCAGCGCAAATTCGCGCTTCGGCTGTGTCTTCAAAAATTCCATTGCCAATTGAATTTCCTGCGGCTTCGCGGGGCGTCCCGATACAAGCCGATAGCCTAAATCAATTTGTTTGCGCAGGTTTGGCCCTGCTTCAGTTTCCAATCTTTTGGTCAGCGCTTCGGCTTGTACATTGGAAAATGTTCCGTTCATCAATTCCAACGCTTGCGGTGCATGCGTACTGGATTCGCGGCGCGTGCAACTCACCAACAAATCCGGCGCGTCGAAAACTTCCATAAACGGCAAATGCAAATTTCGTTTGGCGAGCAGATAAATGCTGCGACGATTATATTCGCCCGGGTCTTTCGCGGGTTGCCATTGCGAAGGCTTATAAAGCGCGTTCACTAATTCCTGATCTATCGGAATCATCACGCTCTGTCCGCCTTGTTTTGGGTTGAGCAACCCCGACACCGACAACATCGCATCACGCAATTGTTCGGCTTCCAAGCGTTGCCGATTGAAGTGCCACAACAATTTATTCTCAGGGTCTTTGGTTGTTGCCAGCGTTTTGTAGGCCGCCTCGCTCGGCGGCGCAGAAGCCTGTTGCCAGGCATTGCTATGAACAATCAGGCGGTGCATTTGTTTGAAGCTAAAATTGCACGAGACAAATTCGTTCGCCAGATAATCCAGTAATTCTGGATGTGTGGGACGCGTACCCATGCGACCAAAATCATTGGACGTAGCCACGATGCCGCGTCCGAAATGATATTGCCAGATGCGATTCACCATCACCCGCGCCGTCAATGGATTTTCTGGCGCGACAATCCACCTGGCTAATTCTGTGCGCGGATGCTCCACATTTTCCGGCAATTCTGGAGCGTTATCAGGAAGCAAAACTCCGAGCGGTCGCATTCCCACGCTTTCGCCTTTTTTGGAATATTCACCACGCGCCAGCAAATGAATCGGAGATTTTTTCTCCGGCACATTTATGACGCTATGCAACGCAGGAAGCGGCGCTGGCATTTGATCCTGCAATGCTTCCAGCTTTTTTGAGAGGATTTCCTTTTGTTTGAGTGATTCGGGATCGTCCAATCCTGTCAACCGTTTGACTGTGGTCATAAGCGTTTTTAATTCGGCTTCGAGAGGCTCTACTTTTGTTTTTCTGGCTTCCTGTTCGGCGGGGCTTGCCTTGAGAACATCTTTGTCGTACACCGCTGAAAAGTAAGATTGAATACGGTAATAATCGCTTTGGCGAATCGGATCAAATTTGTGATTGTGGCACCGCGCACAACCTACGGTAACGCCGAGCATCGCGGAACCTACCGCGTTGGTCATCTCGGTCAGAACTTCATTACGACTGCTGGCGACTTCCTGATTGCCAGCATTTTTGCGCAATGGCCCCAACCGATTGAAGCCCGCCGCGATCAGCGCTTCATCATCGTTTGGAGCGATTTCATCTCCTGCTAATTGTTCCGTCAAAAAACGATTGTAAGGCTTGTCTGCGTTGAATGAACGAATCACATAATCCCGAAACCGCCACGTGTCCGTACGATGCGTGTCGTACTCAAATCCATCCGTTTCTGCATAACGCACGATGTCCAACCAATGCTGTCCCCAGCGTTCGCCATACTGCGGACTGGCGAGCAATTTTTCGACGACTTTTTGATACGCATCAGAAGATTTGTCAGCGAGAAATTCCGTGACTTCTTTCGGTGTCGGCGGCAAACCGATCAGATCAAAGTATAAACGCCGAATCAGCGTCGTGCGGTCTGCTGGCGGCGCAGGCTTCAGCCCTTCTTTTTGCAGGCGTTGCAAAATAAAAGCGTCGATTGGATTTTTCACCCAGGCCTGATCTGCCGCGTTCGCAAACACAGGCACAGCAGGAGTAGCCCGCTTTACAAAAGACCAGTGACTGCGCTCGCGTGACGTATACGTGCCAAGCGGAGCGATGTCTGAAACTGTCATCAATGAAGTGAACAGAACACCAATTGCCAAAAACTTTAAGTACATCGCAATCCCTCAGTTATTTTATTTTTTAGATGATCGAAGCAGCACGAAACATCTTAACGCAAAGGGACAAAGGGGCAAAGCAACAAAGAAGATAAAGGAGGCTTCTCTTTGCCACTTTCTCCCGTTGACTCTTTGCGTTGAAAATCTTCTCCGTATAATGAATTCTCCTGAGAAAAAATATGCCCAAACAAAAAATCTTTTTTGCGTTCCTGTTCTTAATTGTAACGATCACTATTGCGGCGAAGCCAAAGGAATACACCTGTTATCGCACCACCGCGAAGATCACAATTGATGGTAAGCTTAATGAATCCGCGTGGCGTAAGGCTTTATCAACTGACGCTTTCATAGACATCGAAGGAGATAAAAAACCGCTGCCACGCTTCGTCACGCACGCAAAAATGTTGTGGGACGATCAGTATTTTTATATCGCGGCTGAACTCGAAGAACCGCACGTCTGGGGGACTTTGACCAAACACGATTCCGTAATTTTTTACGATAATGATTTTGAAGTGTTCATTGATCCGAACGGCGACCGTAATGAATACTACGAATTCGAAATTAACGCCTTGAATACGGGCTGGGATTTGTTTTTGCCGAAGCCCTACCGCGATGGCGGCAAAGCGCAGGATAGCTGGGACATCATCGGATTGAAAACCGCTGTCCACATCAACGGAACGCTGAATAACCCCAAAGATCGTGATCGCGGATGGACAGTAGAAATGGCGCTGCCGTGGAAAGCTTTGGCAGAATACGCGCATCAATCTACACCTCCGAACGATGAAGACGAATGGCGGATCAACTTTTCACGCGTCGAATGGCAGCACGAAATTATTGACGGTAAATATCGCAAAGTCGCCAACACCAAAGAAGACAATTGGGTTTGGTCGCCGCAAGGTGTCGTAGACATGCACCGCCCTGAAATGTGGGGTGTCGTCCGCTTTTCGCAATCAAATTCTACTAAAATAAAATAAAAGGAAATCAAACATGAGATTACAAAATAAAATTGCCCTCATCACCGGAGCCAGCGGCGGCATTGGCCGCGAAACCGCTTTGTTATTTGTCCGTGAAGGCGCATCCGTCGTGTGCGTAGACGTGAACGACAAAGCAGGTAAAGAAACCGTCAAGCTTGTGAAAGCTGCCGGAGGCGAAGCGGCATACACCAACGCAGACGTTTCCAAAGCTGAAGATTGCGTGAAGATGGTAAAGTTCGCTGAAAAGAAATTTGGCAAGCTCAACATACTTTTCAATAACGCAGGCATCATGCATCACAGCGATGACAACGCGGAAACTACCGAAGAATCCATCTGGGATTTGACGATGAACATCAATGCGAAAGGCGTATTTTTCGGCTGTAAATACGGCATCCCCGCGCTGCGTCGCGCTGGCGGCGGCTCCATCATCAACACAGCATCCTTCGTAGCCCTGCTCGGCGCAGCCACTCCGCAAATCGCTTACACCGCCAGCAAAGGCGCAGTGCTTTCGATGACCCGCGAACTCGCAGTCATCCACGCCCGCGAAAACATCCGCGTCAATGCGTTGTGCCCAGGGCCGCTCAGAACTGAATTGTTGATGAGCTATTTGAATACGGAAGAGAAAAAGCAACGCCGCTTAGTGCATGTTCCAATGGGACGCTTCGGCGAGGCGAAAGAAATCGCGTATGCCGCGTTGTATCTCGCTTCGGACGAATCTTCATTCGTGACAGGAACAGAATTTTTAGTAGATGGTGGAATTACCGCAGCCTATGTGACACCGGAGTAGTCGTAGGGCAACCTCAGCAGGTTGCCCTACAATAATAAAACTAAAACGCGCATATAAATTTTCCAGCCAATTAACAGGAGTATCTGTGTCAAAATATTTGCTGCTTCTTGCAGCATTCACTTTATTAATTTCACTGTTCATTATGTCACCCAACATATCGCAATCAGCAGATCTACCAAAGCTTAATACCAAAGGGGCTGCCGCGATTGATCGCATGTTCGAGGCTGCTACTGCCAACAAAGAAATCCCCGGCGTAGTTGCGGCGGTCGTAAACAAAGATCAGATTTTGTACCTCAAAGCTTTTGGCAAACAGGACGTTGGCAAAAATATTCCGATGGCGAAAGACACCATGTTTCGCATCGCGTCTATGACCAAGCCGATAACGTCGGTTGCGATCATGATGCTGGTAGAGCAAGGAAAATTGCGGCTCGACGATCCAGCAAGTCAATACCTGTCTGCACTCAAAGGGCGCGAAGTGATTGCGACCTTCAACGAAAAAGATGGCACGTACACGACGCGTCCCGCCAAACAGGAAATGACGATTCGTCACTTGCTGGCGCATACGTCAGGCTTTGGTTACGGGTTTGCTAATCAGACTGTTACCACACTGCAACAAAAGGCGAAGCTGAATCCGCGCGACATGCCGCTGTTGTTTGATCCCGGCACAAAGTGGCAATACTCGCATAGCACTGCTGTACTCGGCGACATCGTCAAAAAGATCACCGGGCAATCGCTCGAAGAATATTATCAAGCCAATATCTTTCGCCCGCTGCACATGGCAGACACGTCGTATCACTTACCCGACGAGAAATTGGCGCGACTCGTTACCACACGCCGCCGCGAAGCCAACGGCTTGGTCGAAAATCCGAATCCGGCAAAATACACAGGGACAGAGCAAGGCGATGGCGGGCTGGTCTCAACGGCGTCTGACTACGCTGCGTTTTTGCAAATGTTTTTGAATGAAGGAAACTGGCACAGCAATCGTATTCTCAAAAGCGATTCCGTGCGACAGATGGCGTCCAATCAAATTGGCTCCGTCATAGTAGGCGAAATGCCTGCGGTGATTCCCACGCTTTCCTCTGCCTTTCCATTCGGCGCGGGCAAAGATAAATTTGGACTGGGCTTTCAGATTACGATGACCGAAGGCAAAGCCAGCAATGAACGCAGCGCGGGCAGTTATACCTGGGCAGGAATTTTCAACACACATTTCTGGGTAGACCCGAAGCGCGGCATTGGCGTTGTGTTTCTGACGCAGGAGTTGCCGTTCTACGACGCAACAACAATGGATGTGATGCGACGATTCGAGCGGCTGATTTATGCAAATTTACAGTGATGAACAAGGTGACGTTCATTTGTTCGCGCTCATCTTGGCCCGCTCTGCGATGATCAGCCGTTCGAGTGACTCTTTCAAATCCTTATCCAGTTCCAGACAGCGGTCAAAATCTGCTTGCGCCTCGGCAGCACGGCCTTGCAACAAACGCACGAGTCCGCGCTGAGCATACGCATGGGTGAGGCGCGGGTTGCAGGCAATGGCCTGCGTCAAGTCTGCCTCGGCCTGGCGCAGATTTTCTTTGGCTTTCCACAACGTACCGCGATTAAACCAGATTTTGTCCAAACGCGGATTGAGCTTGAGTGCCTGATTGTAATCAGCTAGCGCGCTGTCCAAGTCGCCTGCTTCTTGCCGTGCTGCGCCGCGATCCGAGTAGGCTTCAGCAGAATCAGGATCAAGCTTGATCTCACGAGTATAGTCGCTGATAGCACCCGCCAGGTCGTGCTTGAGCAGCCGCGCTCCACCACGACTGCCCTAGGCGTGCGCCAAACGTGGGTTAAGCTTGAGCGCTTGATCCAAATCGGCGAGCGATCCCACCAGGTCTCCTTGGTCGCGCCGCGCTTGGCCGCGATTGGCCCAGGCCAGTGCTAGTTTGGGATTGAGTTCGAGGGCATTGGTGTTATCACGGATTGCACCAGCGAAATCATCTACCCTATAGAGCAGTACGCCGCGACTCAAATAAGCTTCGGCGTCGCGGGGATTGAGTTGGACAGCGCGGTCAAAGTCGGTCAGCGCCGCATTCAGCTTATCCAACCGAACCCGCGCCAAGGCGCGGTTGTAATAAGCCTCAGCATTGCCTGGGTCGCTGGCGATGGCGAGATCGAAATCGGCTTCGGCGTGCGCCTATTCGCCTTTGGCGAACCATTTATTGCCGCGTTCGATATAAGAAGACGCTGTCGCGGCGCGCAGGTTTTGGACTTGTGCTGCCACTGTCGCTGCTGCGAGCCAGCAGAAAACTGACTGGCAGAGGATAAAAGCTATCAGGCTGAGTTTGCGTTTCATGGTTTTCCTCCTGGAATGATTGTTCCGTGTGTACTTCCTATGAAGGCTGATTGAGGGAGCAACGCACGATTGCGGCGGTCAATGGACGCTGGCTAACGCCAAATTATGCCGCGCGATAGATTTAGCGCACGATGAGCGTGTTCTGATCCTGCATGATCAGCCATTTGCCACTTCGCTTCAGCACCACGAAGGTTCTGATATGTCGCTCATTCTCCTGTCTCACCTGGTCGGGCGTAATGTAGGTGCTCATCTGGTCACGGTCACCACCGTTACATCGCGCGTGGCAAGCGCA
>JANMKB010000631.1:0-15184 GCA_031371805.1 Blastocatellia bacterium
CGACAGAAAGTATCAATTGGGTGCTCAAAGGCCTGGTGCTGCGCAAAATGCAAGAGGGAATAACGATTGTTTCTTCCGTCATCGAACACGAAGCAGTGCTTGAGACCTGCCGCCAACTGGAACGACTCATGAAAGTCCACGTTAAGCTTCTTCCTGTCGATCAAGCTGGGAATATTGATCTTGATCAGTGGCAGCAGCAGATAGTGAGCCTACAACCGACGCTGGTTTCGTTGATGTGGGCGAACAATGAAATCGGCAACATCAATCCCATTCGCGAGGTCGCGCAGATGGCGCACGAAGCTGGTGCCTTGTTCTTCACGGATGCGACCCAAGCGTTAGGGAAGATTCCTGTAGACGTCCATGCCGATGGTGTAGACCTAGCGGCCTTTTCCGCACATAAACTCTATGGCCCAAAAGGGGTGGGCGCGCTGTTCATTCGTGGTGGAGAGCCAAAGATTGAGATCGAACCACTGCTTGCTGGTGGGGGACAAGAACGAGGACTCAGAAGCGGGACCTTGAATGTTCCTGGCATTGTTGGCTTTGGCGAGGCGTGCCGGATCGCTCAGGAAGAAATGCAGGGGGATGCCGAAAGAATGAGCAGACTCCGCGATAAGTTGGAAGAGACTCTCCTCCGAGAGCTACATGATGTTTATATCAACGGAGATGTCAGAAACCGCCTCCCAAATACCAGCAACCTCAGATTTGAGGGAGTGGATGCCAGAACGCTCATTCGGGATATGCATGTTGTTGCAGTATCAACACGGTCGGCTTGCTCAAGCGGTTCCCAGGGGCCGAGTCATGTATTGAAGGCAATGGGGCTGAGTGATGAACAGGCATATTCATCTATTCGGTTCAGTCTGGGCCGGTTCACGACGGAAGCGGAAATTGACCACGTGATTGAATTGGTTACGGCGTCGGTTCAAAAGCTAAGAAGCCACCGATAGAAAATAGCGGATGTTAGGATTGAAAGAGCTTTTTGAAAACAACCAAAAGCACTACCGAAACGGCAAAAAACAGGAAGAGAGTAGTGGTGCGAAAGACAACCGTGGCAATGAAAAAGCCGAAGAGCGGAATTAACGAAACGACTCCCAACAATAGCTGCCGCATCTGACGATTGGAAACTTCTTCCAGGTTCTCAACCATTTCCTTTTTCTCTTCAGCCCTAAGGTGATCACGCTGCGTGTTATCTGCCTTGGGAAGTGTCGAGAGCATCCCGCGAAGAGATTTTGGAGGAATGTATGTTAGGCTGGTGATGGCTTGTTCAAATCCCTGAAGGCTGAGGTTGTGACAGCGCCACATTTCCAACAGGCTCTTACGCCAGGTGCCAACCAGTTGTTGGTCAAGATAAAGGTAAACTCCGATAAATGGCACAATCAACGTTAACCCCATACATGGTTTCAGTGAACGGAAGATAAAACAAAGAATGAAGGAAAGAATCGAAAGTATGCTTACCGAAACTACCAGCTTATGGTAAATTCTGGCCCGGCACTCAATTGTGCGAAGCGTATCATTAATGGCGTCCTTAACGGTGAGAGTCCGCTGTGATTGGGTATTTTCCGTGCTTAGTCGTTTGGAAGGTCTTATGGGCAGCTCCATGATTCAAAATTGATAGAACGCACTAATTATAAACTCTCCCCCTGGGCCTTTGCCAGTTCAATTAATTGTTCTTTGAGTGGATCGCGCAATTTTACAATGTCTTCCACATTGATGACTTCTTCAAATGCGTCGCGGCCTGAAAATTCGGTGCTTTCAATTAAGACTCCATCAGGTGGGCGAAGGGTGGAAATCGCCGAGGAGACACAGGTAATTGGTAATTCTCCAAACTCTGGTATCTTAATCGTCGTCAGGGGGAAATGCAGCGCTTCAAACATTTGCGCCAGCCCCGGTTGCCGCGTGAGCGTGACGTGCAGGGCTAAGACATGCAGGATAAATTCCTGAACTTTTTCGGCGGTGCGATACCGATCCGCCATCAGTTCTTTTAATTTCGCCGGCGCATAACCGGAATACGAGACGACATATTTCAGGGAAGATGTAACCGTAATCGCCTTCATATGATTTTCAGCAGTTGCTTCATGCACATATTCCATTGGCGTGATTTCGATGGTGGTGTTCAGAATATCTATCGAGCTATCAAGCTCTTTGGTCAGCATGAAAGGTTTGGCGGTGGCAATGGTTTCATAAAGTGTTTGTAATTCTTTGAAGGCGACATTCGCGGCGGGCACTACATCACGCACATTGCTTTTGATGTATTCGCCCAGCACTGTTTTCGGACGCAACAACGGCGCAACCGTCACCAGGTATTCTTTCATTTGTCCGCGTAATAAATCAGTGACGGAGCGCGTCAATTTTCGCAGGGTGAGTAATCGTTGCAGGCTGTAGTTTTCATCCATGATCGGGGCCTCCAGTTATTGAAGAAGAATTACGCTTAAGTTTATTAGTAGTGTTTATTCCTAAACCGCAGCTTATCGGTGAGACTGCGGCTTTGTCAACGAACAGGAGAAAACAGTGATTTGTTCAATCAAGCGCCTGCCTCTTTTCAGCCTTGCAATTTGCCTGGCAATATTTTTCGCGGCCTGCAAAAATTCTGCGCCGGGTTCAACTTCAGGGAAACAAGCGGGCAGCGGCGGCATTGCCGAAGCATTTTCAAAAAATGGTTGTTACAACGCGTATTATCCGGCGACGCCAACTTTAAAGAAAACATATCGCACCACGTTTGCCGGAAATAGCCTGCCGCCTTCGACGCACACCGAATCCACGACGGAAATTACCAGTGCAGGCTTCAAACAGGTGATGGAATTTGCTCCGACCCAGGGAAAGGCAAATACCGCTGATTTACGTGTCGAGCATGGTTTCAAATGTTCGTCGGAAGGAATTGCGGCGCTGGAAACAGCCAGTTTGACCAGTCGAAACGATCTTAACTATCAATTTAAAACAGTCAGGGCGCAGGGTGTTTCTTTTCCTGCTGAAAGTGAATGGAAACCTGGCAAAAAATGGCAAATGCAATTTGAGGTTGAAGGTGGCGCGAATGTAGAAAAGAAAAAAGCCAGTCCGCTGGGAAATATCACAACGAAAGGAACCGTGACGATGGATTGTGAAATTCTCGGCGCGGAACCGATCACGACGGCGGCGGGATCGTTTGAGACGATGAAAGTTTTGATGACCGTCACCAATAATCTGAAAATGAATATGATGGGACGTGAAATCCCGACGATTCATACTTTCAAAAGCCATGTCTGGTTTGCCAAAGATGTTGGCATGGTGAAATCAACGCTGGAAGACCTGAAATCAGGCACGGAATTGATCGAATTAAAAAAATAGCAGTCTGATAAAATAGCAGGCTGCGCAACCTTCTATCGCTGATAACTCAATTGCCCCTTAACTGTAATGCCCCAGTACGAAAAGGAGTTACTATGCCTCGTTTAATTTTCAAAACCTTCACCACCAAAATTATTATTTTCACTGCGATAGCCATCACTGCTTTAGCCGGAGGAATCGTGAGCCGCGCCGTCAAATCTGCGGGAGTAACGCCTCGGCCTGCTCCGCCAACTGGCAACAAAATCACGCTGAGCAATCCGTCAACCAATCAAGCATTTATCAAACTCAGTGATGCGAGGCAGCTTGGCAATCAGGCCGAGGCTGCTACTGAGCAATCATCAGGGCAGCCGCTCGCGCTGGCTTCCGCCGATTTTGATGAAGATGGAACGCCTGATTTGATTAGTAGTTTTGGTGATGCAGCGAATGGCATTATTAAATTTTATCGTGGCAATGCAGAGGCAATTTATCCCTCCCCAACCACCGACCCAAAAACGACCCTGCCGTTTTTTCCAGCCGCCAAAATTTCCGCTCTCACCGCTCCACCGGATTTCATCGCGGCGGGAGATTTCAATGCTGATGGACATTTTGATGTAGTCACAGCCGCACGGAATCGCAATGCCCTGATTTTTCTGGCTGGGGATGGCAAAGGAAATTTCGTTGAACCACAAACAATTGAATTAAGCGGACAGGTTACCGCCATGACTGCGGGCGAAATTAATCGCGTAGATGGGCTGGCTGACCTGGCAATAGCAGTGCAATCACCGGAAGGTGCACAGGTATTGGTTTTTGCTTCGTCTGAGGGAGCAATCAGGGCCACGCCAAAATCATTTGAAGTTTCGCACGCAGTTACTTCAATGGTTTTTGGGTTGTTGTCGAAAGATTCTTATTCAGATTTGGCGATTGCCGCTGGCTCTGATCTTTACTTGCTTGAGGGGCGCGAGCAATCACCGATTATGACGCGCAAAGCACAAAATTTCAGTCTTCAGTTGCTGGCGGTTGGCAGGTTTTCTGGTGGCGATCACGAAGAACTGGCAATGCTGGCGCGGGATGGTTCAGTTTATGTAACCGGAGATAATGCGCCGCTTAATCGCACTCGCGCCAGAACTTCGAGGGCTGCAACCAACTGGTCATCACGCCTGCTTTATTCACCCACCGCAAAACTTGAAGCGCAAAATTCTCCTAAACAATTATTGCGGACACGAATTTCGACCAGCCCGAACGATGATTTGCTGCTGCTGGATGCAAACAGCAATCAACTGCAAATATTGACAAATAATGCAACGCCGGAAATTTCCTCGGCATCTTTTGCCGGGAAAGATTCGCTGGTTGCTGCCTTGCCAATGCGGTTAAATTCCAGTGCACAAAATGGTTTGGTTTTACTGAGCAGTAACAACGGATCGCCCGCTGTTGTGACGCCAGAGGCCGCCCAGACTTTTACCGTAACCTCTATCGCGGATGCGCCGGATACTACACCTGGCGATGGAATTTGCAGTGCCAGACTTGTCACCGGAGCGCCCGTGGGTTGTACCCTGCGGGCGGCAATTCAGGAAGCAAACGCTAATGCAGGTAAGGATACAATTATTTTTAATATTGGGAGCGGAGCGCAAATCATAAATCTGTTCAGCGCTCTCCCAAATATTACTGAGGCCGTCACGATTGATGGCCTCCCGCAACTTGGCGCACCTGCCAGTCAGGCCATTACTGTCATCAGCGTGGGCCAATTCTGTGCGCGTGGCTTCGAAATTCTAAGCGGGAACAGCGCCATCAGAGGATTGACGATAACAGGTTTTTGTAGCAGTGGAATAGTCCTCAGAACCGGGGGTAATAACTCAATCACGGGTAATACTTTTGTAAGTAATGGAGCCTATGGAATTGAATTGATTGATTCATCGGCGAATACAATTGGCGGGACAAGCGCTGCTGCGCGCAATGTGATTTCGAGCAATAACTATGGTGGTATCTCCGTATCGAATAGTGGGTCAACTCTGAATACGATTGCTGGCAATTATATCGGGACAGACAGTACCGGGACAAAGGCTGGTGGCAATGGATTCGATGGCGGCATCCTTATCCTGACAGCGAATAATAATACCGTTGGTGGTACGACTGCCGGTTCACGCAACGTTATTTCAGGCAATCAGGGAGGTGGAATTGCGATTGTTGGCAATAACTTTGTGAGAGGTTCGTTTGCCGAAGCCGCCGATGGAAATTTGGTTCAGGGGAATCTGATTGGTGTTGATGTTGCGGGCAGCAATGCACTTGGTAACGGTACTAATTTACAAAGCTCTTTTACAAATGGGATTTATATCCAAAGTGCCAGTACCAATACGATTGGAGGAACCTCGCCAGGCGCCGGGAACGTTATCGCCAACAATGGAGATAGCGGAATTTATATCGGCCCACAACTTGTCTTTGGCAATACTACAATTCCTGCCGGAGTTAATAACTCAATTCAGGGGAACGCAATCTATGCCAACATAAATTTGGGGATTGATCTGGATTCCCTGGGACTTACTCCCAATGATCCCGGTGATGGCGATACTGGTGCGAATAATATACAAAATTTCCCGGTCATTACTTCAGCCCTGACCCGTACTACCGGAACTACAATTACTGGAACTTTGAATAGTACAATTTCTTCAACCTTTACCGTCGAACTTTTCTCCAATGCAGTGTGTGATAGTTCAGGCAATGGGGAAGGCGAAACCTTTGTTGGGCGGGCAACCGTAGTGACAAATGCAACGGGGAACGGCAGTTTTTCGTTAGTTGTTCCGACTCCCATTCCAGCCGGACGAGTAATCACCGCAACGGCAACCGGTGCAAGTGGTACATCAGAATTTTCAACCTGCTTTGCGGTCCGTAATGCGGTAGCTGATTTAGCGGTCACACAAACTTCAATTCCTGATCCGGTTTATGTAGGCTTCACTCAGCTTTACACAATTACGGTCGCTAACAATGGCCCTGATGATGCGACCGGGATTGTGCTGACGGATGATTTTGCGATTCCCAATAAATCTTTTACCCGGGTTATTTCAGCGACGACCGCTGCGCCTGGCGGCACTTGTACCGGGACGGGGCCAATAACTTGTACTTTGGGAAATTTAGCTCCCCGAACTTCAACCACTGTCGCAATAGTTCTTGCCCCTTCGATCCCGGAGCAGGGAGTTATTCCACCGCAATCAGTCACGATTACGAACACTGTTTCGGTAGTTAGCAATGAACAGGATAGTAATACGCAAAATAATACTTCAATTCTTAGTGGCACAGTCAGAGCCTCAGCGGATATGTCCGTAACTCAAACTGTCAGCCCTAATGCGGTCGCAGCGGGTGGGACAGTAACTTATAGTATTACTGTCAGGAATAATGGACCCGTTACTGCCGCCCCGGTAAGTATTGATGTTACTTTACCATTTCAGTTATCGAATACTACTTGTACCGCCACCAATGGAGGACTTTGTTTTGGACAGGGAAATAAATATACTGCGACCTATGCTGTATTTGGTACGCCAGCCACAAATACCATTACTCTGACAGGTGTTCTGGGTTGTTTCTCGCAAAATACAGTCTTAACTAATCTGGCAGTTGTTCGGTCTACTACTTTTGACCCAAATAACAATAATAACTCTTCGTCAATTACCTCAACTGGTTTAGCCGGAGCCGCGACAGCTAAAATTACTTATGATGCCGGTGGGACTGCTTTGACCTTTGGGCCAGCGGTCGCAGGCGGTACAGCGACGCCACCTTCGGCAACGGTTACGTTTGAGAATAGTGGTTGTCTGCCAATGAATCTGACTTCGGGGGTGTTTGTGCGGAGCGGGGATGTTTCCAAACTCGCGGGACTTGATGACAGCCTTTACTATTCGTTGCGGCTCATTAATGCAAATGGAACGGAAACGCCGCTTAATCCCATCGTGCCAGCTGACCGGAATGCAGCCTATATAATTCCGCTCAATCGCATTTTGTTTGCCGGTCAAAAATTACAGTTCCGAGTTGTTTTCAATCCGCAATTACCATTTTTTGCCGGGAAGTTTTCGCGCAGCGGGCTTGGTATCAATGCCAACCAGGTCCTGCCCGATGTCGTGAATTCGTTACTGTCATTTACTTACAATTCGGATGTTGCGAGTACGGGGTTTGCGGAAGCCGATCAAACAGCCTCCGTAATTTTAACGGGCCGTGTCTCACCTGCCGTGCAAATCATCTCGCGTGATGGGTTCACTTTGCCTGTTGCAAACGCGGTAGAGGCGCAACGCGAAGCCTCGCCCCTCGTGATTTTTGATCGCCTGCCAGGTGGAAATGTCAGGGTTGCGGTATCTATGTATGATGCGAATCTGAATGTCACAAAGATCAGCTATCAATTTGTTGATACCTTTGGTCAGTTGGTCGGCAAACCAATTGAAGTCCCGCTGACCGATGTGCTTGTACCCAGCGCCAGCGGATTGGTGATCGGGCAGGCCTTTACTTTAGCGCAGAGTTTTCTGGGTTTGTCAGGCCGACCAGATGTAACTTCTGTCCGCGTGACAGTAACCGATGGAGACGGGACAACTGTGACGGCTGCTTCCAATCCGAATGCCGGATTTACGGCAGGTTTTTCAGCCTCCGAATCACGAACAACCACCTTAAGAGACGTGTTAGAATTGTCCGCGATTCGTCTCGCCCCCTCGGATCGTAATTCTCGCGCTGAGTTCCAGACGCGAAGCAAAAGCCAGTAAAGATACTTAGTCCACGAAGGAGTAATAACAAATGAAAAAAAATAAGTTCACAAAATATCTGATTATTGCCGCCCTGATGCTTGCGCAAACAGCGCCTGTCACATTTGCCGACAGCGACAAATCAGGCTTCAAATTTCCCACGACGATCACGACCGCGCCCATTGGCTCCGCCGAAACCATTGGTTCACTCGAAATCAATGGGCGTTATGTCGGTCAGCAGGGAATGCTCTGGAATGGCGATGTCGTGTCGGCGGCGACTGGCAATACGGCGGCAGTTTCGCTTTCATCAATTGGAAGCATCACGCTACGCGGCGGATCGGCAGTTAAGCTCGCAACCGACACCAAAACTTCCGCGCTGATCGCCACCATTATCAGCGGTGAAATGAAAGTAAATTTGGTGCCCGCATCCGCCGCCAAAATTGACATCGCCGGAGCGTCATACATCCTGACCAAAGGCGCAAAATTTCGCGCTGGTTTGCGGGATGACAAACCGGTCGTTGAGGTATCCGAAGGTCAGGTTTTACCCCTTGGAAACTGGCTGACAAAGGTGCCGGAAGATATTGTTACCGCCGCTGCCAGTGCCACGCAACAGGCCGCGCCGCGTCGGTATTTGATTAAGCCGTACAATCTGGGCGCGTCAACCGATGTGCGGGCGCGGAGTACGCGGAGTATTCAGGTGCGCGTGACCGATGAAAATGACAAACCTGTACCTGATGTGCCGGTGCTGTTCCTGCTGAGCGGTGGCACTAAAGGAGCGAATAGTGGTGGTTCATTGGGCGGGCAATCAACCCTGACGGTGAAGACTAACGCCCAAGGTGTAGCGCAAACTACGTTCACCGCGAGCAATGTGGTTGGCGGAATTGCCAGTGTCAAAGCAATGATTGAAGGAACGGACGCTGTGTGGGAAGGCTCTTTCAAAGTCATCAACAGTTCCGGTGGGTTCTGGTCGCCACAAACCGCCGTCCCCGTTTTCGCTATTGTGGGTGCAGCAGTTGGCATTGGTATTTACAAACTAAATCATCGAAATCCATTGCCGACGACTCCTGACATTATTCGTAATCCACAGGGCGGCGTAATTTTGCCCTAATCAATTTGCGCCAAAAAATGCAGCCACAGAAATCATCTTGAATTTGTGATTTCTGTGGCTCTTACGCTTGGTTTTGACTTTAGTTTTTTGAGGAATTTTATGAATCGCATCACAACCGCTCTCAGCGCTATTTTCTGCCTGACTTTTGCCGTTACTTCTTTTGCGCAAACACGAGATCGGCAAATGGTCGTCAAAGTTGGAACTACCAAAGAGGACGTAGCGGCAAAGCGCGAAGTAAATTTGCATGCGGTTCTGATCGGAATTTCCAAGTATAAATTCGGTGATCAAAATATTGATGGCAATCAAATCTCCAATCTGAAAAGCCCTTCGGATGATGCGACGGAAATCTATAAATTTTTGAAAAGCCCTGAAGGTGGCAGCTTTCCTGATGCCAACATTACGCTGCTCACAGATGACCAGGCGACCAAGTCCGGCGTCGAGGCCGCACTCAACAAATTAAAGCAAACGAAACCAGAAGATTATTTTGTGATTTTCATTGCGGCGCACGGCGTGATCTGGCAGGAAAAAGGCGCGTCAGGGAAAACCGAAGAATATCCGTATTTTGTGTTGTATGACACCGATCCGCGCGATGTTGCCAAAACCGCGATGCGCATGGAATTTTTCAAAAAAACCGTGCAGGCTGTCCCCGCCAGAAAAGGTTTGGTGATGTCTGACACCTGCCACAGCGCAGGCGTGATGCTGGACAGCGGCTCGCGCGGCCTGGCGGTCACACAGCGCGCACAAAATCAATTGCTGGCTTCACTTCAGGAAATTCCGCGCGGTGTGGGGTATTTATCCGCCGCCGATCAAAACGAATCTTCGCTGGAAAAAGATGAATTAGGGCACGGGGTTTTTACCTATTGTTTGCTGGAAGCCGTGCGCGGCAATGCTGATACTGATGCCGATGGTAAAGTAACATTTGAAGAATTAAAAAATTATGTGCGCGATGAAGTGCCCAAGCTGACCAATAATAAACAGCATCCGCAATACGCAACCTCAATGCTCAGTGCCAATCAAATTCCGCTGTCCGTTGTGACGTATCCTGAACTCGGAAAATGTAGCAGCGCAACTCCCTGTGGAATCTTGAAAATTTCCAACCCGGAAGTTGATGGTGTGACTGTTTCAATTGATGGCATCCCGTTTGGCTCGCTCAACAACGGCGGCCAGCGGACGATTCGTGTTCCGGCGGGGAGTCGCCGCCTGGTCTTGTCAAAAGGTTCAGTCAACCAAACGCAGCAGGCTAATGTAGAGGCAAACAAAACTACTTCTTACGAGATCAATGCCGCTTTTTCCAGCAGCGAGCAGGTCGTCATTATTGATCCTCCGAAACAGCAAACCGTGATCAATCTGGATGACGAAGCCAAGCCCAAAAAAGACGCCGAATCAGTTTTCCAAAACGGCGTAGACCAATTCAATAAACAGCGTTTTCAGGACGCGATTGATTCATTCAACAAAGCGATTGCGGCAAATGGTGGAGCCTATCATCAGGCCTATGTTTATCGCGGTCGCGCCGAACAATCGCTGGGACGCAAGCAGGATGCAATCAAAAGTTTTGATGAAGCGGTGAAATTACGACCGACTGATTATCAAACGAAAACTTTGCTGGCTGAGGCTCGCTTCAATGGCGGTGGCAACACTGAATCCGTTGTCAAAGATTTACGCGAAATCACGCGCCGTTATCCGCGCTACGATTATGCGTGGGTGGTGTTGGGCGATGTTCTGTTTGTCAGAGGTGAACGTGCCGAAGCCGAACGCTCGCTCCGCAAAGCATTGGCGATTAATCCCAAATTCCCACCGGCGCACATGATTCTCGCCAACATCCTGATGTATAAAAATCCCCAGGCAAAATTGATTGAGAACGGAGCCGCGAAAGATGCCCAGACGCTGGCGGAAGCTGTTTCACACGCCGAGCAGGCTTATGATTTATTCAATAAAGTCGCTGACAAAATGCGCTCCATCAAGAGCGGCACGACTTACAAAAAGACCGCCCAGTTTTTCTCAATTAACTACTTACTTTTCGGCGGTGCCAGATATGCTGACGAAGCAGCGCTGGCAGAAACGCATTACATTTTGGGCAAAGCCTACACGCGTTTGGTTGGCTTCGATGACGGTAGAATGGATGATGCAGAACGTGCCAAAAATTTAGGCAAAGCTGAACCCCACATTCAGGAAGCGCTGAAACTGGCGCGACCGATGCCGGAAAAATTGCGGCTGGTGGTGACACTCGCCACGAGCGCCGATCATGCTTTTCTCAAAGGCGATTCCGCCCGCGCCAAAAAAGAGGCCACCGAAGCTTTGAAGATGGCGGACGCGATGAATAATGTCGAGCTAACCGAGATCAAATTTGATTTGCACCTGAACCTGTACCAGTCACACGAAACCGATCAGGAATACGCCAAAGCCGCCGATCATTTAAAAACAGGCTTAGCATTGGTCAGTTCACGACTTGATCCTGATGAGCTGATGCGCTTCAAAGACATGTTGCGCGATTGCGAAGAAAAAGCGCATGCAAATAAGAAACGAAAATAGTTTCTCGCTTTAATTGCAGAAGCCCGCACGCAGTAAGGGCGTTAACTCGGCACACCTACTGCGTGCGTGTTTCCGCAACTGACATCACTTCTCACTTAGCACCAATCCCTACGCGATTTGCCAAAATTTCAGGTTTCAGACAATATCCATTGTTCTCAATCTGAATGATTTGGCAAAGCGCGTTATTTTATTTGGGAGTCCTGAAAATGAATCTGAACAAGGGCGGTAAATTTCTTTTTGAAGAAACACCTTCGGCGCAGGTTTTTACCCGCGAAGACATCAGCAAGGCGCAACAAATGGTCGGCGCCGTCGCCGAAGAATTTATGCGGCGCGAAGTCCTGACGCGGGCTGAACAAATCTATGGCAAAGAATGGGCCGTAACCCGCGAACTGCTGCTCAAAGCTGGCGATCTGGATTTGCTGCGCCTTGATATTCCTGAAAATTATGGCGGACTGGGACTGGATAAAGTCAGCTCAGCTTATGTCGGCGAACAAATTTCATTGCTGCCATCGTTTGGCGCGAGCCTTGGTGCGCACACGACGATTGGCACGCTCCCGCTGGTTTATTTTGGCAACCTGGCACAGCGCGAAAAATATTTGCCGAAGCTGGCGACGGGTGAATGGGTCGCGGCGTATTGTTTGACGGAACCTGATTCCGGTTCGGACGCGATGGCCGCGAAAACTACAGCAACGCTTACGACGGATGGCAAATATTACACGTTGCGCGGGCGCAAGATGTGGATCACGAACGGCGGCATCGCGGATGTCTTCACGATTTTTGCCAAAGTTGACGGCGAGAAATTCACGGCCTTTATTGTCGAACGCGAGATGGGCGTCATCAGTGAACGCGAAGAAAAAAAGCTGGGACTGGATGGCAGTTCGACGACTGCGCTCACGCTGGAAGATTGTCGCGTCCCCGTTGAAAATGTGCTGGGTGAAATCGGTAAAGGGCACGTCGTAGCGTTTAATATTTTGAATCTTGGGCGGCTTAAACTCGGCAGCAGAAATTTAGGGCAGGCCAAAACTTCGCTGAATAACTCAATAAATTACGCCAAAGATCGTCACCAGTTCGGACGTGCGATTGCCAGCTTTGGCCTGATCAAACGCAAGCTCGCAGAAATGGCGATTCGTTGTTATGTCGGCGATGCGATGGTTTGGCGGACGCTGGGGATGGTTGATGAAACCCTTGCGGCTATTGATCAGAATGATTCACTGCAAATTCTGAAAGCGATTGAGCAATACGCCGTCGAATGTTCAATTATCAAAGTCTGGACGAGCGAAGCCCTGGCTTTGGTGGTAGACGAAACCGTGCAAATTTACGGCGGCTATGGTTATTCACAGGAGTTTCCCGCCGAACGCGCCTATCGTGATGCCCGCATCACGCGCATTTATGAAGGCACGAATGAAATCAATCGCGTGATTATTCCGACGCGTTTGTTGAAGAGTGCGGCAAAAGGAGATTTGCCCTTACATCAGGCAGCAGCAGAATTGATGAATGCTGACGATAGCAATGATGATTTAGGATTAGTAAAAAATATTCTTACTGCTGGCAAGCGCACCGCAATTCTTGCCCTGCAAGCCGCTGCCACAGAATTTGGAGACAAAATAAATGAAGAGCAGGAAATTTTAGGTTTACTTGCCGACATCACAATTGATGTTTATGCCATTGAGAGCGCAATGCTCAGAACTGAAAAATTGATGGGCAAACGCGGTGCAGAAAATTGTGCAATTCAAATTGCCATGACTAGGACTTATGCGAATGATGCGGCGGAACGGATTGCCCAAAATGCACGTACCCTGAACGCGGCATTATCTGCGCCAATTCCAGATGCCGGGTTTCATCAGGCGATAAATACGATTGCCTTGCGCCGACAAATTGCCGCCTCGTTGCTCGAGGCTGGAAAATATATTTGGTGACAGGCGTAGAACTTATAGTAGTTTTCACACGGATGGAGAGACTCTTACTGACCACTGGTTGCTGACCACCGAACGCTAACCCCAAATTGTCGTCCGGCAGAATAAGAGTGTTTGGTCAGTGGGTAGCGATCAGTAGTCAGGGGTCAGGGTACTATCTGCAAGCTCACGTACTATCCTTAAAAAGGAATTGAATGAACAACTCCGAAGAAATAATTAATCAGCCTATCTCAGCAAAACAAGGTCTGTTCGCAACCATCGCCGAAGCCGTTAAAGGCTCGCAGCAGGACTTTACCGAAGGCAGCATTCGCCGCGCCATCTTTATGCTTGCCGTGCCGATGGTGCTGGAACTCGCGCTCGAATCTTTATTCGCGGTGGTCAATATTGCTTATGTTTCGCACATCAGCGGGAACACGACCGAAGCCATTGCGACTGTTGGTTTGACGGAATCGCTGCTCACGTTAGTTTTTACAATTTCGATTGGCTTGAGCGTTGCGGTTACTGCACTTGTGGCGCGTCGCATCGGCGAAAAAGATGTTGCGGGCGCTTCGTTCGCAGGCGCACAGGGCATCTGGCTGGGAGTTTTCGCTTCGCTCCCGATTACGATTGTCGGCCTGTTTTTTATGCCGCAGGTTTTTCAAATGATGGGAGCGCAGCCGGAAGTTATTGCCGCTGGCCTGGGATACGGGCGCATCATTTTCGCCGGTAATTTAGCCGTGATGTTGCTGTTCATCAACAACGCAATTTTTCGCGGCGCAGGCGATGCGTCAATTGCCATGCGCTCATTGTGGACTGCGAATATCATCAACTTCATCCTTGATCCGTGCTTTATTTTTGGCCTGTTGTTTTTTCCCAAATGGGGCGTGACGGGTTCGGCGGTCGCCACGACCATCGGGCGTTTTATCGGTGTTGGCTATCAGTTCAAAGTTTTGTTCGGGAAGTCGGGACGCATCAATCTGAATCTCGAAAATTTCAAGCCGGACTTTGCCATGATGTGGAAATTATTGAAGCTCTCCTTCGGCGTGATGATGCAATATTTCGTCGCGACAGCAAGCTGGATTGCGATGATGCGAATCGTTTCAAAATTCGGGAAAGAAGCGATTGCCGGCTATACTTTGGCGATCCGTGTCATCATTTTTGCGATTTTGCCAGCGTGGGGCATGAGCAATGCGGCGGCAACCTTAGTCGGGCAAAACCTCGGTGCTAAAAAACCAGAACGCGCCGAACAATCAGTCTGGGCGACGGGTTTTGCGAACATGGTTTTCATGGTGATCGTGACGATTTTATTCGTGGGTTTTGCCGAGCCGTTGATCGGGCTGTTTACCAAAGACCCGGAAGTTGTGCCGTATGGCGTAGCGGCTTTGCGCTTCATCAGCTACGGCTACATTTTTTACGCGTGGGGCATGGTGATCGTCGCCGCCTTCAACGGTGCAGGCGACACGCTGACGCCGACGATAGTTAATTTAGTATGTTTCTGGGCGCTGCAAATTCCAATGGCGTATTTGCTGGCGACGCAAACAACAATGGCCGCCAACGGAGTCTTTTTCGCCGTGACCATCTCTGAATCAATTTTAGCGTTGATTGCAATTTTATTGTTCAGGAGAGGGAAGTGGAAAACGGTTAAGGTGTAG
>JANMKB010000643.1:0-3942 GCA_031371805.1 Blastocatellia bacterium
TTTTCAAAAATTGCAGCACGACGAAACTTCTTTGCCGGCGCGTGAGCTCACAAAAATTTTAGCCGAAGCGCAAAACGTGCCGAGCGATTTATTGCCGTTTGTTTCCCTGTTAACAAATTGGGATTGCGTACTGAGCAAAGATTCAGCAGCGGCGGCACTCTATGAAATGTGGTTGCCAAAATTAACCCCAGCCGTTTTCAAACCGAACGTTCTCGAAAAATACTGGTCTTCATTTGCAGCAAGAATTTCCCTTGAGAAAACAATTGAAGCGTTGCAATTCGCTTCGCCACGCTGGTTTGGTGACAGTTCGCGTGCGGTGCGCGACAGAATTTTAATCACTACCCTGGATCAGGCAGTCACGGAGACGAAACAAAAATTAGGCAACGATTCTGCCAACTGGCGCTGGGGACAATTACATTCGACGCCGTTCACGCACGCGCTGTCGCAGGATGCCGCGACGAAAGCGCTGTTCGATTTGCCTGCGCCGGAACGCGGCGGTGATGCGAATACGCCGAACGCGACGAGCGGGCCAAATTTCAAACAGACGGGCGGTGCATCGTTCCGCGAAATTTTGGATGTCAGCAATTGGGATAATTCTGTTGGCACAAATGTTCCCGGACAATCAGGCCAGGTCGGCAGTCCGCATTACAATGATTTATTGCCGCTGTGGGCAAATGGAAAATATTTTCCGCTGTTGTATTCACGCGCAAAAATCGAAGCGGAAGCGAAAAACAAATTGGTCTTGGAGCCAATAAAATAAAGAGTTCTCGTGATGAAACGAATCTTAATACTTGTCTTCTTCCTGCTTTTTTCACTTCCCACAAACGCCCAAAATATCTCGCTTGAAAAATTGCTAAGTGCGCCCTTCCCTGCCGAAATTCTGGCTGCGCCGACAGGGAGTAAAATTGCGTGGATTCAAACGGAACGTGGGAGGTGCAATTTTTTTGTCGCTGCTACGCCTGATTATCACGCCCGACAATTGACCAAATATAATCAGGACGACGGACAACAATTAACCTCTATCACCTGGTCAGCCGATGCGAAAACGATTGTGTATGTGCGCGGTGGCGCGGCGAATCGCAACGGTGAAATTCCGAACCCGACCAGCAACCCATCCGGCGCAGAACAAGCGGTATGGCGCATTGCAATAGATGGCGGCGAGCCTGTCAAAATTGGCGCTGGCAATGCTCCGGCTGATTTTCCAGCGCAGGATTAAGTTGAGCCGCAGTCGGTAATAATTGACGCCGCTGACGGGATGAAAATTCACGCGCAATTATTTTTGCCGAAAAATATAGGCAACGAAAAACATCCGGCGGCGATTTTCTTTCACGGTGGTTCGCGGCGACAAATGTTGCTCGGCTGGCATTACCGCGATTATTACCACAACACATATGCGATGAATCAGTATTTAGCGAGTCGGCGCGGGGCTGTATTTACGGAGGCGCAACGATGTTGACGGCAAACACATCGGTGTCTGGGGCGGATCGTATGGCGGATATTTGACGGCATTAGGATTGTCGCGCGCTTCGGATTTATTTGCCGCCGGCGTAGACATCCACGGCGTCCATGACTGGAACGTCAGCATCAAAACTTTTGTCCCGGGTTACAATCCACTGGAATATCCCAAAGAATCAAAACTGGCATTTGACTCATCGCCCATGTCTACGGTAGATGGCTGGCGTTCGCCTGTGTTAGTGATTCACGGTGACGATGATCGCAATGTGAGTTTCAGCGAAACGGTCACGCTGGTGCGAGCCTTACGCACACGCAAAATCGAAGTCGAACAATTAATTTTTCCCGATGAAATTCACGGCTTTTTGTTGCATAAAAACTGGCTGGCAGCTTTTACTGCTGCGTCAGATTTTTTCGAGCGCAAATTGCAAAAATAAAAAGGTGGTGGGAAAGCGTAACGCTCTCTCACCACCTTAGCTAAAACTCAAGTGCTTCAAGGCAACAACCTACTTGCCTTTTTTCTCAAACTTCTCCAGTTTGACATTTTTATCGTTGACCTTGAATTTGGAAATCACCCATTCTTCCGTGGGGTTTCCGCCTACGGCTTTGGTCAAAACATGCGGCAGGTTCAGGCCATTGACTTCTTTGTAATCTGAGAAGCTCCACTGATAATCCACTTCGGGAGCCTTTTCATAAGCGGCTTTCATTTCGATCATCCGCGCATCCTGTCTGGCTTTCCTTTCCGCTTCAATTTTTTCACGCTCTTCTTTCGGCATCTTCTCTAACTCCTCGCGGGTTGGGCCACGTTGTCCACCCTGCCCGCCGGGGCCAGCCTGTCCACCTTGTCCACCGCCACCGGGGCCAGCAGCCTGTCCCCCCTGCCCGCCGCCGGGACCGCCGGGGCCACGTCCACCACCCTGAAAGAGCGAGCGCGTGTCTTTGTCTTTATAGCTCAGCATCAAAAGCTGATGCGATTGCTGGTCAATATAGAGCTTGGCAACCAAACCGCTGGCATCCTTGACACCAATAATGTCAGCCGTTCCGTCAGGTGCTTTGGCTTCGCCGAGCCAGGTGTATTCAGTACTGACCCCGGTCGGAGCAATCAGGAACCAGCCCAGCATCACCCGTGATAAATCATTGCGGCGATTTCGCTCCTGTGCTTCCGGTGAAAGAACGCCATTCATTCCCCCACGCATTCCGCCGCCACCACCGGGGCCATTCATCGGCTGGTTGGAGGTAAAATCACTCCAGGTTTTGCCGCCGTTGAGCGCATCAATCTGCACCATTTCTGCGGGGCCGAAACTGCGCGTCACAGAGCGCAAAATCTTATCCGGCATCGCCATCGTAACTTCCAATGGCCCTTCCATATTACGCTGTCCCATGGATTGCTTAAAGGTGCCTTCGGCAACCAGATTTTGCAGCCCCTTAAGCTTGTCTTCTTTACCAATTACGGCACGCGCTTTTTTGATAATTTCCTGCGCTTTGGCATCTCCACCCTGCGCAAAGGCCTGCGCCGCGAACGCCAGTAACAAACCAATAACTAATAATCTAATTTTCATTGCTATCCTCCAATATTTTGTCGAAATCAAATTTACAACTGCGATATTCATTAAGACGGTCAACTGACCTCTTCGGTTGCATACTTTGTAAATCAATGATGACTGAGAGAGAATAACCGCCTTGCTGCCCTAAATTCAATCGCTACACAGGAGCCAACTTGGAATTCACTCGTGCCGAACTCGCAATCTTCAAAAAACTTTCGACGCCTGAAAAAATTCAGGTGTTTCTCGACGATGAAGTCAAATACAACAAAGAGCCTGACGGAGCGACCTGTCGCTCCCCACGCTTCGTTTTACAGGATCGCATCGGGCATTGCGCCGAGGGAGCTTTTTTCGCCGCCGCAGCTTTGCGCGTGCATGATCATCCGCCGTTGATCGTAGATTTAGAAGCCGTCCGAGACGATGATCACCTGCTCGCAGTTTTCAAGCACCACAATCATTGGGGCGCAATTGCGAAATCGAATTACGCCGGGCTGCGCTTTCGAGAACCAGTCTATCGCACGATCCGAGAACTCGTGATGAGTTATTACGAACATTATTACAATGTGAAAGGTGAAAAAACGTTGCGCGCCTTTTCAACCAGGCCGCTGAACCTGCAACGATTTGATCGCAGCAACTGGATGACGACAGAAGAGAATTTGTGGGCGTTGTGCGAACATCTTTGCACGGTTCCGCATTCACACGTGATGACGCTGCCGATGGAAACGAAACGGCGGATGATGGATCGCAGGCTTTATGACGCGGGGATGACCGGGATGGTCAGGTAATTTTCGTTGTGCAGTGACAAGCAACTTCTCACTGTTGGACAATCTTAGCCAGAAACCGCCGCCGGTGTCTGATTTAATGACACTTTGTATTTTAGTCAGACACCACTTCTTCCATTTACAAAGAATTCCATACAGTTACATCCCAAAGTTATCGTGGTTTGCGC
>JANMKB010000653.1:0-3728 GCA_031371805.1 Blastocatellia bacterium
ACTGCTCTCGTGCATTTGCCGTAGCTCTTGCAGTGAACCCGCTTCAAACACGCGCTTGCCCGTGAAGATTTCGTACAGCACCAGCCCGAGCGCATACAAATCACTTTTCGTCGTGACCTCTTTGCCCGCGAATTGTTCGGGTGACATATACGCCGGAGTCCCCGCCATTACCTCACTGCCGCGTATCTGTTCGGCAAATCCTGCGAGACCGAAATCGGTAATGCGCACGCGGCCTTTGCCGTCAATCATCACGTTGGCGGGTTTCAAATCACGGTGCAACACACCTGCTTCGTGCGCGGCGCTGAGTCCGGCGCAAAGCTGATTCGCAATCTCGACGGCTTTGTCAGCGGGTAAGCGACCGATGCGGCGTAAGAGTGAAGACAGGTCTTCGCCATCCACATATTCCATCGTCAGAAAATGTGACGTGCCGGAGCCGGTGGTCACGTCGCCGATGTCGTGAACGCGGCAGACGTTGGGATGCGTGACGCGATGCGCCATAGCGACTTCGCTGTGAAACCGGGCGAGCATCGCTTTGTCCTGCGACAATTTTTCGGTCAGAAATTTCAGCGCGACGGGTTGCCCTAATTTCAAATCATCGGCGCGATAGACTTCGCCCATCCCGCCTTTGCCGAGCAAGCCGATAATACGATAGCGCTTGTTGAGCGTCGTGCCGGGCGTGAAGCGAGCCTTGACGCCGGAGGTATCGGCTAATAATCCAGCAGCTTCGTGGACTGCGCCCTGAATCACATCGCCAGCGGCGGCTTGATAGACGAGGAGCGATTCGACTTCGCGGCGCAGGGTTTCGTCGTGGCTGCAATTTTTGTCGAGATAAGCGGCGCGTTGGGCGGGATCGAGTTCCAGCGCAGATTGAAAAAGCTGCTCGATGCGCTGCCACTGCTGCGGCGAGAGCGGCGCTTGATGGTCCGGTAATTTGCGCGTCGCATCTTCGTGGAAAGAAACCAGCGCCTCTGTGCCGAGCCGCATGGGTAAATCTTCAGCACACGATTGTTGCAGGAAGGTGGTACGCGATTCACTGTTTTCGATCAGGGCGGAATTGACTAAGTTTTTGATGTGTTGCCAGCGTTCGGGGGTCATAGTTTTGTCCTCGGTTCCGGGGAAGTCAGAAGTCAGAAGGCGGAAGAAAACCGAAGGCTACCGGCTACCGACTACTTTTTCTGCATCTGCCGCCCCAGCCACGCTTCTGCCATGCGCAAATCGCGGCGAATTGTGGCGGCGGAGACATTCATCACTTCTTCAATTTCTTCCAGGCTCAAGCCGCCGAAGTATCGCAATTCGATAATGCGGCTTTTGCGTTCGTCAAATTTGGCTAAATCGTGCAAGGCATCATCCAGCGCCAGCACATCAGGCGCAGTTTTGTGCAGCACATCTTTCGCTTCATCAAGCGGGAGAGCGTTTGCGCCTTGTCCGCGTTTTTCGGTCAATCTGGCGCGGGCACGATCCACTAAAATTTGCCGCATCAGCCGTGCCGCGATGCCGATAAAATAGGCGCGATTTTGCCAGTCAAGCGGAGATTGACCGAGCAATTGTAGATACGCTTCGTTGATGAGCGCGGTCGTTTGGAGCGTATGACCAGCGCGTTCGCGGCGCAAATAATGCGCTGCCAGCCGCCGCAATTCGGCGTACACCAGCGGCGTCAATTGTGCCAACGCCTGCTGGTTGCCGTTGCGCCAGGCCTGTAAAAGCTGCGTTACGTCGTGCGTGTCGGAGACTTTCATCTTATCGGTTGCTAAAGCTGTATTTCTATTCGCCGGAGAGCATAACGATGACCACTTGTCCGCGTCAATCCATTGACCGAAATGCTCTCCTGTTTGTTGCCAATGATGAATTGCCATAACTCATAAAAAAATATCTGCCCTCAACTTAGTAATGCGATTTTTGCAAGCCGGATCGCTCACAAAGGAAAAATATTTTTTTGAAACGGCTACCCGCACTTTTAGAAATTGTGGAGTGCGGCGGTCTTGCCGCCGCTTTGCGTTCGTCACGTAACACTTTCATTGCAACGAAAATAATTTCGTGGCGAACATCAAAGCGGTGTCGAGCCACCGCACTCCATAGCGAATTGGCGTATTTCTGTGCCTGTAGTAAACTCACCTTTCTTTACATCTCTTTCGTCTAAAACAAACATCAAGGCATCGCAGAAATCGCTGCTCTGCCCATTCAGGAGTGCTTATGAAACGTTTATTGTTTTTGTTGTTTCCGGTTTTACTGCTGCTGTTATTTCTTTCCCCCACGACAACTGTGACGCGTGCCAGCAAGGCTGAGCCGGTTGTCGTTGCACCAGAAGCGGTGGGGCTTTCGAGTAATCGCCTGACGAATATTCGGACGGTGATGGGGCAGCATGTCGCTACCAAAAAAATTGCCGGAGCCAGTGGATTAATCGCACGGCACGGCAAAGTCGCTTATCAGGAAACGTGGGGCATGGCGGACACCGAAGCGGGAACGCCGATGCAGATGGATACGATTCATCGCATCTATTCCATGAGCAAACCGATCACCAGCGTCGCTCTGATGATGCTGTATGAAGAAGGGAAATTTCAGCTTAACGATCCGATTGCAAAATTCATGCCGGAGTTTGCGAAGATGACCGTCGGCGTCGAAGAGCGCGACCCCAACACAGGCCGCGTGAATTTCACGACCGTCCCCGCCAAGCGCATGATTACCGTGCGCGATTTGCTGCGGCACACAGCGGGGCTGACGTATGGCGTCTTCGGCGACACATCCGTAGATCAAGCGTATCGCAAAGCCGGAATTCTCTCTGATTTGACGCTGAAAGATTTTGCGCTGAATTTGGCAAAGATGCCGTTGCAATACGAACCCGCCTCGCGCTGGCATTACAGCGTGTCCGTAGACCTGCAAGGTCGTCTTGTCGAAGTCCTGTCCGGCAAACCGTTCGATCAATTTTTGCAGGAAAGAATTTTCACGCCGCTCGGCATGGTGGACACGGGATTCACTGTTCCCGCCAGCAAGAAAAATCGTTTCGCACGCCTGTACACGCCGAATAAAACTGGTGGCGTTGACCCGATTACAATTTGCGGTTCGCGCGATGATTGTCTGTCGAAATTCCCGAACGCCGCGCCTTCGATGCTGGAACAACAAGGCATGTTTTCAGGCGGTGGCGGATTGGTTTCGACGACGTATGATTACCTCCGCTTTTGTCAGATGATGCTCGACAAGGGAACGTTTGAAGGCAAGCGCCTGCTCAGCCGCAAAACGGTTGAATTGATGAGCAGCGATAATCTTGGCAGCATCCCCGGCCCTTCATCAGGCTATGGATTTGGCTTAGGCTTCGCGGTGAATAAAGCACCGGGAGAAACCGGAATGATGGGTTCCGCCGGAGAATATAATTGGGGCGGCGCAGCGGGTACGAAATTCTGGATTGATCCGAAGGAAGACATGATCGGAATTTTTATGATCCAGATTTTACCGAACAGCATAGATTACGGGGCGGAATTTCGTGTGCTGGCGTATCAGGCAGTGGCGGATTAAGTGAGCGTAGGTGGTAGGAAGTAGACAGGAGACGCTAGACGGTAGTGAAGGCTTACGAGTTGTCCGTTTCGCGTGACGGAAAGCCTACTTTCTACCGCCTACTCTTTCTCCCTTATGTGCGTTCATATAAGCACGTAACAAAGCATTGATCTGTTTTTGATAACCTTGTCCTTGTTGCCTGAACCTATCTAATACATCACGGTCTAGGCGGAGCGTTAGTT